>NZ_JADKPQ010000007.1:0-288363 GCF_015350725.1 Flavobacterium sp. CSZ | reverse complement strand
ACAGGGGCTTTTTGTATTTAAGATATTTCAACTACAGCCCGAGGTTTTAACCTTGGGAAATGAAATACAGAAAAATAGATATGATAATTTATTGGACAACATAAATTGCGGCCCAGTGGTTAAAACCACTGGGCATATTTTATCATTATGGTCAAAAAAAAATCCTGTTTCACTAATTGTGAAACAGGATTTTTTATATTTATAGATTGGCAAAACCTTTGCCTCTCTGAACCTTTGTCCCTAAAACTTAGAAAACCTCCGAAGCCTCTTTCAATTTCTCCATATTGTTTACCAATTGAAGCTCGGCAACAATTTTCTGAATGTCACCATTCATGATATTTCCTAAATCGTATAAAGTCAAACCAACTCTGTGATCTGTTACACGACCCTGAGCGTAGTTATAAGTACGAATCTTAGCCGAACGGTCACCAGAACTTACCTGAGATGTACGTTTTGTAGCATCTTCAGCCTCTTTCTTCGCCAATTCCTGTTCGTATAAACGAGAACGTAAAACATTCAAGGCTTTATCTTTGTTTTTATGCTGTGATTTCTGATCCTGACATTGCGCCACCAATCCCGTAGGAATGTGCGTTAAACGTACCGCAGATTTCGTTGTATTTACAGATTGTCCTCCAGGTCCAGATGAACAGAAGAAATCCACACGAACATCGTTCATATCAATTTGTACATCAAACTCCTCCGCTTCCGGTAAAACCATTACCGTCGCTGCAGATGTATGCACACGCCCTTGCGTTTCTGTCTGAGGAACACGTTGTACACGGTGCACACCAGCTTCAAACTTTAAAGTTCCGTAAACATCCTCTCCAGATACTTCAAAAATAACCTCTTTGAAACCACCCGAAGTTCCTTCGTTCATATCTACTACCGAAGTTCTCCAACCTTGGTTCTCACAATATTTAGTATACATTCTAAATAAATCTCCTGCAAAAATACTCGCTTCATCTCCACCCGTACCTGCACGAATCTCGACCATAACGTTTTTAGCATCTTCAGGATCCTTAGGGATCAACATAAACTTGATTTCTTCCTCAAGTTCAGGCAATCTTTCTTTTGCTTCATCTAGTTGCATTTTGGCCATTTCAACCATATCTGCATCACTTCCATCAGCAATAATTTCGTTTGCCTCATCTATATTAGCCATCACAAGTACATATTCATCACGCTTTTCAGCCAATGCTTTCAGGTTTTTGTACTCCTGATTCAATTGCACATAACGTTTCTGATCAGAAATAACATCCGGCTGGATAATTAAGTCCGAAATCTCATCAAAACGTTGTTTTACTATTTGAAGTCTATCTAACATTTTCTAATTCCTTTTATTGGAGTGCAAATTTACGAAATTTTTGTTTAAAATTCTATTATTGATTTGTTGTGTTTTTTGAGACTAATTTTTGGTGGAATTAGGATCGTTTTTAGGATCCCGATAACTATCGGGACTGACTATTCGTTACAATCTTTTGTTCATCCCGATAGCTATCGGGACGGTCACAAAAGGATTTTCACTTCTATCAGGGCTAGGGGTTTTCGGGTTTATTTAGGTGTTTATGGATTTCCGTAAAGTTTTTTGTTTCAAAGAAATTATTTTTGCAAAATATTTAATCATTTTTCGACATTCACTCTTCATCAGAACATTTGTAATCTTTAATTGAATCTGTAAAGCATAACATTTAAATCAGCAAGTATATAATTAAATGTGGAAATTTAAAATTGCGAATATGAAAAAATAAGCTTATTAATTATGTAAGTTTATTTTTTTTAATAAAATATTTTTCTTACAAATTTCTTCTTATATATTTGAATTTAATTAATAAAAAACCAAAGATTATGAAAATAAAAACCAAAAGCCATATAAAAGTAATAATGCTATTATTTATTGCGTTATTAATGTTTAATTGCCAAAATGATGAAAATTTACCAGATCAGTTGCAAAACAAGATTGAAACGGTAAGTATTGATGAAGCAAAAAATTTCCTGATGCATTCAAGAAGTAATTCTTCGGCAAAATCAACCAACAACGAATTCGAAAATCTTGAATTCAATAAAATTGCACAAGAAAAAATAAAAGGTACTGACCAGCTGTTAACTGTAATTCCTTTTACAACAAATAATGATCTTGAAAATAAAAGGATTTTGATGTTAAAAATTGATAATGACGTTAAAAGTGTCGTTTTTATTATGTATCCTGATGAAAATTCTTCTAAGGAAAGTTTTTCCGGTGAGTTATTTTCTTATTCTTTAGATGGTAATTTTATTAGTGGTTTTAGAGCCAAGAACGGAATTATTGTAAGTCAGCTTTTTGAAAATACCAGCACTTTAAAAACTAATATTGACAATGGCAAAATACCAACATTAACTCGTAAAACTCCATCATCATCAGATGGAGTTGTTATACAAAACAATTATCGAAAAACTGTACAAGCTTTAGATATGTTTGGATATTCTAGTATATTTGGTAATGATATTTTTGGTGGGGGATTTAATGATTATGGAGGTGTTGATTACTATTCATGGGATGCAGGAGGGGGAGGAATTACAGCGCCAACGGTGGTAGAAATTATAAACCAACTTACAGGAAAAGCAAAATGTATTTATGAAAGTCTCAGAAGTTCTAGTTCTGGTTTTGAAAATGCGATTAAAAAGTTTGATGGAGATTTCACAGTAAGTCATCTAAAATTGACAATTAATAATAATTTATCCACGAATGTGTATGGACAAACTCAATTACCTGTTAATTTTATAACAGAAATTCAAATAAGTAATACTGCATTAAATAGCTTATCAGATTTAGGTAAAGCGACTGTATTTGCACATGAGATAATTCATGCTGAAATATATCGTAAAATGTTATCGGCCGCTCAAATTGGAACGTTAACGCCTGACGGAAGTAATATGACTGCTCAGCAACAAGTAAATTATATTAATTCAATGAAAGATAATTTCCCAGGGTTATATGATTACTACTTTAAGAGATATAAACCAACATGGAATCACGAAATGATGGCGAATCATTACAAAGGCATTATCGCAGATGTTATTCAACAATTTGACAATAATAGACTTCCAAAATCTACATATGAAGCAGTATCTTGGGTTGGCTTAGGAAAATTAGATAGTAATATTACTACAATAGCGTGGGACAATTTATCACTCGAAGAAAAAAATAAAATAAATAATTTAATTAATGATAATTTTTATAATGGACCATCTAATTGTTACTAATTATGAAAAAATATATTTACCTTTTGATGCTTGTACTAATTAATTCGATTAATGCACAGACAAAACCAACTGATTATTTTTCTTTTTATAAGGGAGGAGAAAAATATTTAAAACCAATAAAATATGTAATGTTTGATTCCGGCAACAATGATAATAGTAAAATACAAGACAAACAAGTTACTTATTTTCAAATTAAAAAAGAGCGATTTAAGTTTGATATAAAAAACAATATTGTAGATACTTGTTCTGTTGATATTCTAAAAAAAATTAGCTTAGAAAACCCTAGTGAATTAGAGAATGATGCAATTGTATTTTATAAAAATAAGAAAAAAGAAGTAGAAAGTAAAAACAAAGTTAAACTTCTCTATCCACCCAAAGGCTACAACTCCTTTTTTAAAATATATATTTTTGAAAAAATAAAATCTAATAAAATAATTAAATATGAAGTTGATTGGGAATATTCAGATTTTTAATTGACAAATTTTATATTATGCCGGCTCCCGTTAGCGATAATCTGCAACATGTTGGCGGAGTAAAAATTATAACCAAAGGGAATGCCCCAGAAAAGAGGATACTAAATGAGAAAAAATAAATACCCCGCTCCACGAAATATTCCTCATAAAAAGCTACGCAAATGTCTCTGACTTTGCGTTTTTTTTTATGCTCTTAGAAACTCTAAATCTGATAAAAGTCTCCGACTCCTGATGAACATCATGAATTAATTGCTAAAAAATATGTCAATTCAATAGCATCTACTATTCAAGAATTTCATACAGGACAACCAGTCACTTCAGGTTTTCCAAATCAAGTGTATTTTGACATGGCGTGGGGAGGCTTGGATAAAACAAAAATATTTAACACGACTTATCCGAACGATCCGAATCACAAGAATTATAAAGACAGAGAAAGAATTTGGGTAGAATAATTACAGAAAAAAAAGGAGATGTATATGGTATTTATTCTCCAATAGGAACACCTTGTAAAAAGTAAACAATTATGAAGCAATTAAGAACAATATTTATAATAATTTCTTTTTTCATATTATCATGTGCCAGTGCACAATATGTGGAAAGTTACGAGCCAATCAATATATTTTTAGAAACTCAAAAAATATTTCAGGACAAGAAGTTCATTCTACAAGCTGATAAACCTTCAAACAAACAGGCTTTAAGAATTTTTAATGGATCAGAAGGACCTGATCATGTTGGAGAGCCAAATGTCCCTTTAGATTATAGAGACGGTTTATTTGTAGAGAAACATTGGAAAAAAATGTATAAAGAATACGCATATGATACAATAAAAAGATATTGGAAAAAAGAAAACTTTCCTAAAGATGACTTCATATTAGAAAGTAAAGAAGGTTTATTTGGCTCTGCATTTCATGATAAATATATAAACAGTAAGATAGAAGATGTTGTAATGATATCTGAGCCGATGTATTATATGGATAAAAAATACGTTATGTTTTATTTCAATATAGCATCTTTTTTTGGTAGTAATCAGCCACAAGTTGTAATTATGAAAAAAGAAAATGAAAAATGGATTGTCGTTCGAGTTATAGCCGATTATATTTATTATTAAATTTAAGGTACTCAATCCCCGCTAGCGCAAGCGTCCCGCTCGTGAACACAAGCCAAATAAAAATAAATATAAATCTATTCCAAGATTATGTTTAAATAATGTAGTTTTTTCTAGGACAAAACAAAAAAACAAGTCAGGATCGAGACGATCGCGTTAGCCGCAGCAACAATACTTATAATCAAAACAAAAGCGACAAAAAATATGTCGCTTTTATTTTATATTTACAAACAGAACAAACCAATATTTGTAAGGACGGTTTGCAAATTCGCATTATCGGATTATATTATGGAAGTACAAAAAATCTAAAATAGATGAACTCTTATTTTAATAAATTTCAGGGTGGAATATTCGTAGTTATCAAAATAGATAATAAATTATCTATTTATTATGGGGAAAATTCCTGGTGGCTTTTAGATGATTGGGAGCATAATATTTTAAAAAATACTTATTTACAGGAAATAGAATACTTAAAGATTGAATTTGAAAATATAAACAAAGCATATAAAACTGAGGGTGGTAATTTAGCTAAAGCCTCTTTTAATAATTATCTTCCGAGTTTATATATCGATTTTGACAATAAAGAGCTTTATAGTAACTATTCTGATCAGCTAATAGAAAATAGAATTATTGAAGGATGGAAAGGTTTATTTATAGATAATCGAAATAAGTTTTTAGAATTAATTCCTAAAAAATGTAGATATTGGGAAATTTAAAAAGACCTAGATTCCCCGCTATATTTTTATTGGTCATTTTTAATACATAATATCGATTAGAAATAGAAAACCTTATTTTGTGTATCAGAAGCCAAGCAAATCTTATGCAAATCATCCAATAACTCCATTTCCTGATCAGGTAAAAGCTGCAAGGCAATTTCAAGCAAAGTCACTACATTAATATCTGTATCTGATTCAAAAATAGCCAAACTTCGAGCTTCCTTATTCATTAAAACAATACTCGCTTTAAGAAGATCTAAAACTATTAAATTAAGCTCGTTATAACCGGAAACCTTTAGCGGTACACTAAACGAATTATCACTGCTATTCTCTGATTTAGTTTGTCGAATTTATTGATTCTATTCATCGACTCTAAAAACTCCTTGACTTGTTTTGTATGTTGTGTTTCCATGATTGGATTTTAATTGAATATTTATTTATTATCTCGATTTTCATCGAAACGAAACTACAAATAATAGATTATTTTTAGGTAATGGCATACAATCGGTTGCATTCAACCGATATACATGAATAGATTTACAACTTCACGTAAAGATTTTAAATTCAAAACAGTTACTTTTGATAAAGAAGTTCTAATCCATTTTCAAACCAATGAAACTAATACTAACCACCTTACTTTTAATTTTCAACCTAACCCTATTCGCACAATCGAACAATTTCGCTGGCGATTATACGCGTTCACTTGATGAAAAAGGAAAACATATCATAGAATATAAATTGACCTTAAATCAGGATGGAACATTTGAATTTCATTCGTATTCGAAAATGCAGGGCGGAACTCCACCGGAAGTCAATAAATTCGGAAAAGGAAAATGGAGCGCAAAAGACAATATGATTACTTTTTCTTCTAACAAAAAAGAAGATTTTGACGAGAAATACACTTTAGATTTTAATAATTCAACAGCAAGATTCATAACCAAAAACCCAAGAGATAAAAGCGACAAAATCGTGAAGACAAAACTTCAGTTTTTAGAATCAGGAATTGCCTGGATGGAAAGAATTGATGTTTTTAAAGAGTAAACATTTCAATTTGTTATCATCACAATAAAATAAAGCCACAAGAAATTTTGAACATGCCCCAAAAAGTTAGACACTATTTGCGGCTTTTTTTATAACCGGAAAAAATCAATCTTTGTGTAAACAGATTGCAAATCTCTATTATAGAACCAAAAACAATTTAAAAAACTCAAATATGCTTAAACTCTACAAACAAAAAGACAATCAGCTTTGGTACTGGGAAACTTGGGATAAAGACGAAAAAACTGCCATTGTACATTGGGGAGTCGTTGGAGAGCAAGGAGAAAATAAAGAAGTCAAAGGCGGATTATTTTCGAGTTTCAGAAAAAATGTTCAAAAAGAAATTGACCAGAAACTAAAAGAAGGCTATACAGAGTTTGACCAGGATAAAGTCTCTTTTTTAGAAATCGAATATAGCATTGATGGTTTTGGAACCGAACAAGATCTTGCAAAACGACATATACTTGAACAAAAAATGGATGAAGTTTTAGGCTGGACAGGACTTGGACATACCGATGGCGGAAGTATTGGCAGCGGAACTATGGAAGTTGGATGTATGGTTGTTGACTTTGATATAGCCAAAAAAGTAATCGAAGAGCGCCTTAAAGGAACTGAATTTGGGAATTATTCAAGAATTTTTAAAATAGATCAGGAATAAAATATTCAATTAAATTGAGTTTCTTATAATTGTTCTGCAGTATTAAATAAAACCATGATACAACCCCAAACCGAAACCCTAAAACCAAAACAACATTTTGAAATCCTCGACGGATTAAGAGGAATAGCCGCTGTGGCCATTGTTATTTTTCATTTTATGGAAATCGTTCATCCGCCCAGCGAAAATTTTATTGCGCATGGATTTTTAGCCGTTGACTTTTTCTTTTGCCTTTCCGGATTTGTTATTGCCTACGCCTATCATGACCGCATTGGCAAAATGAAACTTACCGACTTTTTCAAATTAAGATTAATCAGATTACATCCTTTAGTTCTCTTTGGTTCTGTATTGGGTTTGTTGGCTTTTCTTTTTGATCCTTTTGGCGGTCATCCTGAAGCTTACCAAACCGGTAAAATCATTTTGATAATTCTGGCATCCGTTTTTCTGATTCCTTTACCCATAATGGCTGATCGTTATTTTAACCTGTTTGGTTTAAATGCGCCAGGGTGGTCATTATTTTGGGAATATGTGGCCAATATTTTTTATGCGCTTTTCCTTTATAAACTAAGCCGACGTTCTCTATTTGTATTAACCATTTTGGCTGCGGCAGGAATTTGTCTGGTCAGTCAACG
This sequence comes from Flavobacterium sp. CSZ, assembly GCF_015350725.1. Taxonomy (NCBI): domain Bacteria; kingdom Pseudomonadati; phylum Bacteroidota; class Flavobacteriia; order Flavobacteriales; family Flavobacteriaceae; genus Flavobacterium; species Flavobacterium sp. CSZ. The sequence goes on along the minus strand of NZ_JADKPQ010000007.1, from coordinate 280,504 downwards.
TGCGGGAGGTTCCTTAATGGGCGGATGGAGCGGAGAAACCTTTTGGGATGGCCTTGGTCGTATTTCATTTTCGTTTTTAGCAGGAATGCTCATTTACCGCTCCAATTGGATCATTAAATCAAAACTGGGCTTTATTGCTTTATCAGTATTACTGCTTTTGGCCTTCGTATTTCCTTTTTCAGATTTCAATTGGCTTACAGAACCTATGGTGGTTTTATTTTATTTCCCGTTATTGATCGTATTGGGAGCCGGAGCAACTTTGGCACCGGGATTCAAGAAAACATGTCTATTCTTTGGCCAAATATCTTATCCGTTGTACATGACACATTACGCCGCCATGTGGATATTTGCAAATTATTATACTAAGTATAAACCAGATACAACTCAACTGACTTTTGTTGTTATTATCGGCACAATTCTTCTTGTGGGAATCGCCTATTTAACGATGAATTTTTATGATACTCCTATTCGAAAATATTTGACGGAAAGAAGGAAAAAATAATCGCACAAAGGCGCAGAGTCGCAAAGTTTTTTATTTAAGGCCACTGATTAAAATGATTTTTTTGTTTCACGCAGATTAAAAAAGATTTAAGCTGATGATCGCAGATTTATAATCAAAATTAAATCTGCCTTAATCTGCATAATCTGCGTGAAACAAAAACTTTGCACCTTTGCTCCCGATAGCTATCGGGACTGCGCGATTAAATAAAAACAACCTTTGTCCCTTTGTTCCTAATAACCTTTGCTCCTTTCTTATAAAAAATCGCTAATTTCGCCTTATAAATAAGAAGGAGAAAAATGAAGGTATGTATTGCTGAAAAACCAAGTGTAGCACGAGAAATCGCATCCGTTTTGGGAGCCAATACCAAACACGATGGATATTTTGAAGGAAACGGTTATGCCGTGACCTACACTTTTGGACATTTATGTACCTTAAAAGAACCCAACGATTATAAACCGCACTGGAAAAGCTGGGATTTGAACAACCTACCCATGCTTCCGGAGAAATTCGAAACCAAAGTAGTTCAGAATTCAGGTATCGAAAAGCAATTTAGAATTGTAAAGAGCCTGTTCGACAAAGCCGAAGTGGTCATCAACTGCGGGGATGCCGGGCAGGAAGGAGAATTGATTCAGCGTTGGGTAATGAACGAAGCCAATTACAAAGGCGAAGTACAGCGTTTATGGATTTCGTCCTTAACAACCGAAGCGATAAAAGAGGGATTCGAGAACTTAAAACCTTCTGAAAACTACGATAATTTATTCTACGCCGGATTTTCAAGAGCGATTGGCGACTGGTTATTGGGTATGAATGCTACACGTTTATACACCGTAAAACATGGCGGTTACAAACAAGTATTGTCTATTGGCCGCGTGCAAACGCCAACATTGGCAATGGTTGTTGATCGCTGGAAAGAAATCGAAAACTTTAAACCTCAACCCTATTGGGAATTACAGACGTTATACAGAGAAACCCTTTTTAGTTATGAAGAAGGCCGTTTCCTGAAAAAAGAAGATGGGGAACTTCTCGCCAATAAAGTCAAAGAAAGCGAGTTCGAAATTGTTTCTGTGGATAAAAAGAACGGAAACGAATATGCTCCAAAACTATTCGATTTAACAGGTTTACAGGTGTATTGCAATACCAAATTTGGATTTTCGGCAGATGAAACACTTAAAATTGTACAAACATTGTACGAGCAAAAAGTAGTGACCTATCCAAGAGTTGATACCACCTTTTTACCTAATGATATTTATCCTAAAGTACCGGGAATTCTGCAAAAATTATCCAAATATGCCGAATTAACGCAACCTCTTTTAGGCAAGAAAATAAAAAAATCGCCTAAGGTTTTCAACGATAAAAAAGTTACAGATCACCACGCGATTATTCCAACGGGAATAGAAAGCAATTTACAATTCAATCAGCAGCAAGTTTACGACATTATTACAAGACGTTTTATTGCTGTATTTTATGATGATTGTCTGGTGGCCAATACCACAGTAATAGGAAAAGCAGCCGAGGTAATGTTTAAAACTACTGGAAAAGTGATCTTAAAAAAAGGTTTCCGTGTTGTTTTTGAAGATCCGAACGCCAAAGAAAAAGAAGCTGATTTATTACCCAATTTTGTTGTGGGCGAAAAAGGTCCGCACGAACCATCGTTTTTAGAAAAAGAAACCAAGCCACCCAATCAGTTTACAGAGGCAACTTTACTTCGTGCTATGGAAACCGCAGGGAAGCAAGTCGATGATGAAGATTTACGAGAATTGATGAAAGAAAACGGTATTGGTCGTCCCTCTACGCGAGCGAATATTATCGAAACGCTATTCAAACGTCAGTACATTGTTCGAAACAAAAAACAGGTTTTACCAACTCCTACGGGAATTCAACTAATTGATACGATTCAGAATGAATTGATCAAATCGGCTGAGCTTACGGGTTCCTGGGAGAAACAATTGAAAGATATCGAAAAAGGTACTTTTACCGCCGGAGCATTCATCAAAAACATGAAGCGAATGGTCGAGGCTTTGGTTACCGAAGTAAGAAGCGAAACTCGACACGCCAATATCTCGCATGCAACCGCCACTCAGAAAGAAGTGGTAAAAGTAGAGAAAAAGAAAGCCGCAGGAATCCTGGCAGAAACCTGTCCGAAATGCCAGAAAGCTACTTTAATAAAAGGGAAATCGGCTTACGGATGTGGAAATTATAAGGCAGGTTGTGACTTTCTATTGCCTAATGTTTTTGCAGAGAAAAAAATATCCGAAAATCAGTATTTAAGATTGGTTCAAAAAGGATCGACTGTAAACATAAAAGGCTTTAAAACCGAAGAAGGAACCGTAGAAGGTTTGATTCGTTTTGAAGAAAATTACAAACTAAAATTAGAAGTCAAAAAAACAGCTCCCAAAGCAAAACCAGCAGCAACAGCTGATTCTGATGCTTTAACCTGCCCTAAGTGCAAAAAAGGAACCATCATGAAAGGAAAAACTGCTTATGGTTGTGGCGATTATAAATTGGGGTGCGATTTTAAAGTGACTTTTGATGATGTAAGGGCCAAATTAAAAGATCAAAAACCCACAAAAGAATTGGTTTATTCTATTTTGCAAGAAAGCGTCTAAAATAGATTTCTTGCCACAGATTAAAGGATTAAAATGATTTTTTTTCACCACGAATTTCACGAATCTTCATGAATTATTTTTCACGCAGATTGTGCAAATTAAGGCAGATTTAATTTTGATTGAGATCAAAATTAAATCTGCTTAAATCTTTTTAAATCTGCGTGAAAAAAAAATCATTTTAATCCTTTAATCTGTGGCATTTTTACATTCTAATACACAAATCAATTCGTGTAAATTCGTGAGATTCGTGGCAAACTTTTTTTTAATATCTTAGCTTTTCAATTTAACATCAAAAAACCAAAATATGTTTCAGAAAATTACTCTTTCAATGCTTTTAGTTGCCGTTGTTTCTTGCCAGAAAAAAGAATCTGTAGAAAAAGATAAAATCAAAATTGCAGACTGGCTTATCGGGAACTGGGAAAATACATCTCCAGACGGTACTTTAACCGAAAACTGGACCAAACTAAACGACAGTACTTTTAGTGGAGCCTCTTATTTCATTAAAGGAAAAGACACCCTACATTTCGAAAGCATCGTCCTGGCTCAAAAAGGAGAAACCTTAACGTATTTTGCTACTGTAAAAGGTCAGAATGATGATAAATCAGTTGCATTTCCTTCAACTGCAGAATCTGATAAACAACTTGTTTTCGAAAATCCAAAACACGATTATCCTCAAAAAATTACTTATACAATAGGTGCAAATAATACTATAACAGCGGAAGCTACCGGAAATTTACAAGGAAAAGTGACTACGGAGAGATTTATTATGGTGAAGAAGTAAAATGACAAAGAAACATCATAAATGGGAAAATCATGACTAAATGAAAAAAGGTTTCATTATAATTCTTGTCTCAATTTTACTATTTAGTTGCAGTGATAAAACTCAAAATACAATCCAGAACATTTGGGAAGATTACTCATTTAACACAACAATCTCAAATAGTACTCAAATTATTATTAAATCTTACGATTCAACATTAGCAAATAAAAGAGTTAATGTCGAGGCTTATATTCCATCGAAAATATATAGGGCCAGAACAAAAAAACAACTTGAAGAATTTGACAAAATATTTCTAAATACTGAAAAAACAGATTATTGTTGTTGTCCAAATAACTCTTATTCTATTCACTTTCTAAACAAAAAAGAAGAGCTTGACTATTTTTATGTTGATACAATTGAATTTAAAAACAAGGTAAGAATCTGCGAAAAGAGTTATCAATTTTCTTACATTATCAATAAATAAAATTGGAAAGATTATCTTAATGAATTAGAAAAGAATAATCAAAATGACCGAAACTGAAATCAAAGAAAAAATATTAGAAATCTTTAAGGAAGAACGACAAAGACCAGATTTAGCATTTGAGGAATCTCATTTTTTAGATTTCCTGACATTTCCTGCACACTCGAAGAATAATATTAAAAACTCTTTCAAAGGAGTAAAAAGGTATAATAAATTCATGGACAGACTGGAATTAGAGTTTTCAATTTGTTTTACTTTTCCTGATCTTGATAAAACTTATAGTATTGATAAGATTACAAAAAAAGTAATTGAAAGAATTGGAAAAAGACGAGGAAATGTAATGATCATAAAACAGCGTACTAACCAGAAAGAGACTTACTACATAGAGATCTTTCTAATAGCTTTACTTATTATAGTTTATGCTTTTTGGGGAATAACCTTAATTTCAGTAATTCTGACTTTAGTCTTTTGTTTTGCCATTTACTGGATATTAAACAGTAAGATAAATAGTAAAAGGCATGACCAAAAATTAAAAGTAAAAATAATGAATCAACAAAAAGATTCTTAAAAAATTTCAGAACCTCAGCACCTTCCCAAAAAACCTATTCGTTCTCCCCAATCTTATTCACCATAAAAATCATCAAAATACCCAAAAGCGCCATTACCAAAAACGCAAATTTCATACTTAAATATTCAGAGATAAAACCCACCATTGGCGGGACCAATAAAAACCCCAAATAACCAATTGTAGATATAGAAGTTAAGGCAGAACCGCTGCTTAATTTTGATGATCTTCCGGCAATGCTAAATACTAAGGGAACGACGCAGGAAACCCCAACGCCAATTAATACATAACCAAAAATCGTGGGATAAATAAAAGGCAACAGAAAACAAATTAAAAATCCTACTGTGATAAAAATACCGCTGTAAAGCAGGATTCGTTTGGTACCAAATTTCATTACGCCATAATCTCCAAACAAACGCCCTAAGGTTACTGCTGTGGCGAAAAATACAAATGCGGCGCTGGTTAACTTTGGCGAAGCGTGTAATATATTTTCAAAATAAATACCACTCCAATCGTACATTGTATTCTCGCAGGCCATAGAAACAAAACAAATGATGGCAAACTTGATCAGGTTTTTTTCCGGCATCGAAAAGAATTTCTTTTTTACCGGTACCGGCTCATTATGAATACTTAGCGGATAAAAACAAGCCGTAAGAGCCATCATAAAAACACTTACTCCTAGTAAATGATGCGCTGGCGCAATATGCCTTGATACCATTACATAGCCTAAACCTGCGCCTGAAAAAACCGCAATACTCCAAACAGCATGAAAACGGGTTATAATCGATTGTTTATATAATTTTTGAACCTCAAGCGATTGTGCATTAATAGACAAATTGAAAATATTACGCGAAGCTCCAAAAATTAAAAGTATGATGACCAACTGCCATACAAAACCCGCCAAACCCGGCAGAGCGAGTACAATATTAAACATCACCGCTCCAAGCAACATGATATAACGACTGCTGTATTTATTTAATAATTTTCCTGTAAAAGGCATGGTTAGCATTAAACCAATGGGGAAAGCGAATAAAACAGTCCCGAATTCAGCTTCGGATAAATTGAGCTGCGCTTTTATATGTGGGATTCGGGAAACCCAGGAAGAATATCCAAATCCGGAAAGGAAAAAAAATACAGTATTGGCTATTCTAAATCCTCTGGGCGTATTTTGAATTTTTTTAAAGAAAGGTAAAATCATGAAGCAATTTTTCAGACTGCAAAATTAAGTCATTTGAAGTGTAACTTCTACCCTTTCCAGATTTTTTTAAAAAGTGAGAAATTTAAGTCAATTAATCCTTTTATCTCAATTTTTTAAAAAAAGTTTACCAAAATATAACAAAAAGTACATTAAATCAAGGGTAATAATATTTGTTAAGGAAATATTAATTTTTACATTTGCGCTGTTTTTATTCATTCTAAATAAAAACAAAAACCTTAACCAAATTTAATTTAAAAATGAAATATACTACTGTGAAAACCTATCGTTTTCTATTCACAATCAGTTTACTATTCTCGGTTTTTTGTTCATTTGCACAACAAAATTTCGGAAAAATAAAAGGCACTATAACAACCTCTGACGGCGACGCGGCTGCCGGTGTAAATATTATTCTAAAAAGCTCCAAATATGGTACAACTACCAATGATGACGGAACTTTTGAACTAAACAGAGTAAGAGCAAATACTTATACGCTACAAATATCTTTAACCGGTTACGAAACTACTCAACAGGAAGTTATTGTAGCAGAAAGTGAAACTTCGACAATAACCCTGCAATTAAAAGTTTCGAACAAAGAATTGCACGAAGTTGTTGTAAACGGCAAGAAAAGCATCTTATCTAAAAAAACAGATTATGTGGCAAGAATGCCTCTGAAAAATCTGGAAAATCCTCAGGTTTACAGTGTGATTCAGAAAGAACTTTTGCAGGAACAAATTGCTGTAGATATTAGAAGCGCAGTTATAAATGCACCTGGTGTAACCACAAAAATTTATCCATCAGGCGGACTTGAAATTTCTTTCAGAGGATTTAGCACTGGGGTTAATGCCCGAAACGGAATGGAAAACATGACGGGCCGAAGCTCTATTTCGATTGACAATGCAGAACGTATCGAAGTGCTAAAAGGGCCATCAGGAACTTTATTCGGATCGTCAGTATCGTCTTTTGGAGGGGTTGTCAATTTAGTGACAAAAAAACCTTTTGAAGGTAAAAAAACAGAAGTATCTTATACGGGAGGAAGTTTTGGATTAAATCGACTTACCCTTGATATTAATACTGCATTAACACCGGATAATAAAGTATTGTTTCGATTAAATACTTCGGTAAATACTGAAAAAAGCTTCTTAGACTATGGTTTTAATAAAACATTCCTCATTGCGCCAAGTCTTATTTACAAAGCAACGGATAAATTAACCTTAAGTATTGATACTGAGATCTACAATGTAAACAACACACGTCCTACTTACGGGCGTTCGTATGCGCCGGGAATTACAAACCCAACAGATCTTAAAATAGACTACAGAAAAAGTTTATTTCATGATGATCTTGATGCCAAAACCTCATCTTCAAAAGTTTTTGTTCAGGCAGAATATCAATTGGCAGAAAACTGGAAATCTACGACACTTTACTCTTTTATAGACGAAAATGTCGATCGTAGTTATCAATATTACACGAAATGGAGTTCGCCAACAGAAGTACAAAGAAGTGTATCTCGTTTTGGACCAATATCGAATCAGTTTACCAATATACAAGAAAACATTAATGGTCAGTTTTCTACCGGAAGCATCAAACATAAACTATTGTTAGGTGTAAATTACAGATTTTCAAAAGGTACTTTTAATTATGGTGCAACGCCGGTTCTGGACACTATTGATGTAACAAAACCTTTTGCGCCTATTCGAAAAAAACAAGCTGATGCCGCTCTGTCTCAACTGACTTGGCCTGTTGCGGACGAGCAAATATTTAGTGTTTATGCCTCAGATGTGATCAGTTTTACAGATCGTTTATCAGCCATGTTGAGTCTTCGTCTGGACAACTTCGTTCAGAAAAAGCTTGTAGATGTCGAAGGATATAACCAAACTGCTTTATCACCAAAATTAGGTTTGGTTTATGAAGTGGTTAAGGATCAGGTTTCTTTATTTGGAAATTACATGAATGGTTTTCAAAATTCGGGTCCGGTAAATCAGCCAGACGGAAGCTTGCTAATCTTAAAACCTGTTTATGCCAACCAATACGAAGCAGGAGTAAAAGTAGAAGCATTCAATAAAAAATTTAGCACTACACTAAGTTATTACAATATTACTATTGATAATGCTACAAGAACAACGCCTGACGGATTTAGTGTTCAGGATGGTAAACAAGTCAGTAAAGGTCTGGATTTCGAATTTATTGCAAATCCTATCGAAGGTTTAAACGCCGTGATTGGTTATGCTTATAACGATAATCGTATCATAAAATCATCAGATGCTGCTATCGAAGGAAACAAAGCCAGTAGTGCTCCGGAGAATGTCGTTAACTTTTGGTTGTCTTATAAATTTCAAAACAAACTAAAAGATTTAGGCTTTGGTTTTGGAGGAAATTATGTAGACAAACAATATAAATTTGAAGATGAAAGTTTTTATGCTCCATCGTACATGATTTATAATGCAACTGTATTTTATGATCAGCCAAGATGGAGACTTGGTGTAAAATTCAACAACATCGGTAATAAAGAATACTGGGATTCGTACGGAATGGCTCAGACTCTGTCAAACATATTAGTAAACTTAACCTTGAAGTTTTAAAAACTCTATCAAAAGCATCTCTATCCCGAGGTGCTTTTTAATTGGGAGTATTTCAAAAAACTCTTTTCGCATATAAATAGGAGCAAATTAACTAAACCAAAAAAAATGAAATATCTTAATTTACACATTCAGCATTTCACTTTTGCATTATGTTTTTTTTTATTGGTCACAAACACTATGTTGGCCCAACAAAACACAGGAAAAATTAAAGGAACTATAACGACCTCAGACGGCGAACTGGCAGTTGGAGTAAACATTATCCTTAAAAGTTCAAAATACGGTACTATCACAAATGAAGATGGTGCTTTTGAGTTTAATCGTGTAAAAGCCAATACTTACACCTTGCAGGTTTCCTTAACCGGTTACGAAACACTAAAGCAGGAAGTAAACGTGGCTATCAATGAAACCACAACTCTTGATTTGCAATTGAAGGTTTCTAATAAGCAATTAAAAGAAGTTATCATTACTGCAAACAGAGGAAAAGCATTCCCGAAACAAAGTGTTTATGTTTCTAAAATGCCATTGAAAAATGTTGAAAATCCTCAGGTTTACAATATCGTATCCTCTGAATTGATCAAAGAACAAGCCATTACCAATTATGAAGATGCCTTAAAAAACGTACCCGGAATTCAAAAATTATGGGAATCGACAGGACGTGGCGGCGACGGCGGATCCTACTATACATTGCGTGGTTTTGAAGTTCAGGCCAATATCGTAAACGGATTACCTGGTTTAACAAACGGAAGTTTAGACCCTGCAAATGTAGAACGTATTGAAGTAATCAAAGGACCTTCAGGAACTTTATTCGGGAGCAGTTTAGTGAGTTACGGCGGACTTATTAATACCGTTACCAAAAAGCCATATAGCGGTTTTGGTGGCGAAATCTCCTATATCACAGGAAGTTTTGGTTTAAACAGGGTTACTGCAGATGTAAATACATCGCTGGACGATGCAGATAATATCGCTTTTAGAATTAATGCGGCATATCAAACAGAAAATAGTTTTCAGGACGCAGGTTTTCGTACTTCGCTCTTTGTAGCACCTTCCCTTTCTTATAAAGTAAACGATAAACTTTCTTTTATAATTAATACTGAATTTATGCAGGAAGAAAAAACAACTCCATCGATGTTGTTTTTAGGAAGAGATGCTCCTTTGCAATACGCCAACTTAGCTGAACTAAATTACAACACAAAGTTGTCTTTTTATAGTAATGATTTGTCCATGAAGAATCCCAGATTTAATTTGCAAGGTCAAATGACATATAAAATTTCAGATCAATGGACTTCGCAAACGGTATTATCAAGAAGTTCTTCTAAATCAAGTGGGTACTACTCGTATATTTATGATAATGAAGACGGAAATAAGGATTTTGCTCTATGGATTACAAAAGAGCAATCTCAAACAATTGTAACGGATATCCAACAAAATTTTATTGGTGATTTCAAAATCGGGACAATGCGTAATCGTCTGGTTGTAGGTCTTGACTACTTTGAAAGAAATGTAATGTATGGAGGTTCAGGTTATGGTAAATTATATAATCTTACGGCTCAGGGCGAAGTGAGACAATTAGATCCTGATGCACCTTATTATCTTACTCAGACATCTGTAGATAAACTTCTTGCCAATAAACCTGCCGGAAATTACCAGCCGAAAGATGCAACTTATAGTGCTTATGCTTCAGATGTACTTAATATTACCCCACAATTGTTAGCAATGGCAAGTTTGAGAGTAGATTATTTTGATACCCAAGGAAATATCAATAATGACGATGATGACTATACACAAACTGCATTCTCACCAAAATTTGGCTTGCTGTATCAGCCCATAAAGGATAAACTGGCTGTATTTGCTAATTATATGAATGGTTTCAGAAATGTGGCTCCTGCACTGAATTACGATCCCGATGGTGTTTTATTAGGATCACAAACCTTTGAGCCTGAACATGCCAATCAATTAGAATTTGGAGTAAAAGCAGATCTTTTTACAGATAAATTAAATGCAACTGTAAGTTATTATGATATTAATGTTGCCAATTTAGTAACAAGCGGTCAAACGTTCAGCTCTCAAGGAGGTGAAGCCAGAAGCAAAGGTTTTGAATTTGACCTTAATGCTTCACCAATAAAAGGATTAAGCATTATTGCCGGATACAGTTATAATGACAGTAAAATTACAAAAGGAGATGTTGGCAATGTTTGGCTTGAGCAAGGAAAAAGACCTTTCTGGTCCGGTCCAAAAAACTTAGCAAACCTATGGGCAACGTACAAATTTGATGAAGGTACTTTAGAAAACTTCGGGATTGGATTTGGAGGAAATTACGCCAGCGAAAATGCTATTTTAGACGGTGCTGTAACGGGAAAATTTGTTTTGCCTGCTTATACTGTTATTAACGGTTCGTTTTTTTATAATTCAAATAAATTCCGCGTAAGCTTAAATATCAATAACATTACCAATAAAGATTATTTTAATGGTGGATGGTCGACATTGAATCCGCAAAAACCAAGAAATCTTGTGGCAAGTTTTGCTTATAAATTTTAATAACAACATAATCTCAAAAGGAACTAATCTTAAAAATTAGTTCCTTTATTTTTATCCATACATTCAAATTATTGCAATTTAAAAGTCTTTTTGTTGAGTTTTATTTTTAATTATTCTAAATAAGACTTAAGTTTGTGAAAAATATTAATACTAATAAATTTAAACTTCATCTTATGAAATCTAAAACTTTAAAATCAATAGCATTTGTACTATTTATGTTAGTTGCAAGTCCGCAATTATTTGCTCACGCTCTTTGGATCGAAACTAAATCAACCGGTACAAAAGGAAAAGCTCAGGAAATTTCAGTTTATTTTGGAGAATTTTCAGATAACGACATCACAAAAGCAGACAAATGGTTTTCTGATTTAAAAGATTTTACTTTAGTTTTGGTTTCTCCTTCAAAAAAAGAAACAAAACTTACTTCTAAAGCTTTAGATAATAAATACCAGGCCTTTTTTACTCCTGATGAAGATGGGGTTTATACTATTGTAATGCACCACAAAGTAAAAGATGTGTACGGAACTATGGTTTTAGATTACAACTCAAGTGCTACGGTAGTAGTAGGAAATAAAGCCGCAGGAAATACTATTGCATCAAACACGAATAAAATTGCCGTATTCTCAGAAAATGCAGATGTTGCAAAAAAAGATACCAAAATCACTGGAGTTGCTTCTTATGACGGCGCTATGGCAAAAGAAACAAAAATTAAAGTAATTGCTCCAAATGGATGGGAAAAAGAATTATGGACAAACGATAAAGGTGAATTCTCTTTTACACCAATCTGGTCTGGAAACTATATGGTAGAATATGCTCACACTGAAAAAGCTTCTGGCGATCATAATGGTAAAAAATATGATGAAATCTGGAAAATGGCTACTTATCAAATCTCGGTTAAATAAGTAATTCTTTCCTAAGTCTTAAATACAATTAACCTTGTTCTTTTGAGCAAGGTTTTTTTATGCCGGATAATTATTACAACAGAAATATCTTAGGCATAAATAGGTATTTTATTTATAAATAATTAAATCCAACAAAGCAAAATCTTAAGCAAATCTTAAGACAAAACTAATCAAGTTTTAAGTAAGAAAATCCATCAATAAATTTTGTTAAAACATCTAACTGCACTTATATTTGCAAAAACTTATTTTTATTCAATCTAAATAAATACCATGAGATATAATTTACTACTCCTTTTATCTTTTATAAGCATTGCTACTTATAGTCAGGACTATGCAAAGGCAGAAAATACCTCAACAGCAAATGATACTGTAAAAAACAAAAAGGGAGAAATTCTAAATGAAGTAATCGTTACCAAAAATAAAGAACCAAAACCTGTTACTGCTGTTCGTTCTGGTTTAAAACCAATGGATAATCCCCAAACGATACAAGTTATTGGTTCAGAGATTATCCAACAACAGCAAGCAATAAGATTGAGCGAAGTTCTTAAAAATGCTAACGGAGTTTATGTAAGCTCAGCACGTGGTGGGGCTCAGGAATCTTTTTTCTCAAGAGGTTACGATATGTCGGCTAATAATATGCTTAAAAACGGATTTCGTTACAACGCAGGATCTATTCCTGATATTTCTGGTTTAGAGAAAGTAGAATTTCTTAAAGGTAGTAGCGCTTTATTATTTGGTAACGTTGCACCTGGAGGAATCGTAAATTTAGTAACCAAAACTCCATTATTCAAAAGCGGTGGTGAGGTGGCCATGCAAATGGGAAGTAACGCTTTTTATAAACCATCGATAGATTTTTATGGTCCTCTAAGCAAATCAATCGCTTTTAGAATCAATGGTTCTTACGAAAACTCTGAGAGCTTTAGAGATGTTGTAAAAAACGAACGTGTATATATTAATCCATCTTTACTTTTTATTATCGATCCTAAAACTCAAATTACAGTACAAGGTGATTATTTAAGTGCAGACTGGACTCCTGACTTTGGAACCGGAATTATAGGAAAACAAATTTTAGACTTACCTCGTAATGCATTTTACGGATCACTTTGGTCAAACGGAAATACTAAATCTGCCAGTGCATCTGCATTAGTAAATCATGATTTTAACAAAAACTGGAAATTAAATTTTAATACCTCTTTTCAAACCTATAATAGAGGAAGTTATTCTACCGCACAATTATCAGGATTAGAAACTTATGCAACTCCGGGTGATTGGAATAGAGGTTTAACTAAGAATAAAAACTTAGAACAAATATTAGGAGACCAATTAAGTTTGCAAGGAAACTTTAATACCGGATCTGTAAAACATCAAATTTTTACAGGTGTAGATTGGGAAAATTCATTTGTAACAGCTTATACTTTTACATTTAATGAAAAATACGTTCAAACAGGTGTAAAAGACGGAAAACCAGTTTACGGGCCAACACTTTATGATACTATAAATTTATTCACTTTTGATCCTAGTAATCAAAGAATGGATATCCCAACTACAGACAGAGCTACTCAAATTGCAAAAACAGATACAAATCGTTTTGGGGTTTACTTTCAGGATTTTATATCAATTACAGATAAATTCAAGGTATTAGCCGGTGTTCGTTGGTCTTGGCAAGAAGCAGAAGTTACTACATACAAAGAAACTTTTGCTGGCGGAAAACAAACTGTAGCTCCAGAAAATGCAGTTCCAACTGTTACTCCAAAACGTTTAGATAATGCATTTTCTCCAAAAGCAGGATTAGTTTACCAACCAACAAAAGATATTTCGATTTTTGGAAGTTATTCTAACTCTTTTACTCCAAATACTGGAACAACTGTAAATTTACAACCTCTTAAACCTTCTATTATCGACCAATATGAAGCTGGAGTAAAAACTCAGTGGCTAAAAGGATTATTAAGCACAAACGTTACAGTTTATCAAATCACCAACAGTAATTTGGCACAAATGGCTCCATTTAAAGCTGACGGAAGTGATAATTTAGAAACAAGCATTAAGGTATTAAGCGGAGAAACTAAAAGTAAAGGTGTAGAAATTGACGTTATAGCACAACCGGTTGAAGGTTTAAATATTATTGCAGGTTATAGCTACAATGATATGCGTTACACCAAAACTTCAGGCTTAAATGGAAGTTTTATCGAAGGAGAACGTGTGGCAAGAACACCATTAAACACGGCTAATTTAAGTTTCTTTTACACTTTACCAGAAGGTTTATTCAAAGGTGTTTCTATTGGAGCCATAGGAAATTATATTGGAGATAGAATTGGTGGATGGCACAATCAATACGATTCTACAAAACCAGACGGAATCTGGGACAGAGAAATTCCTTTAAAAGGATATACAACAATTGATGTATCAGCAGGATATAGCTGGAGAAAATTTTCAATTTTATGTAGATTATCAAACATTACAAACGAATTGAATTATACCGTTCACGAAAATTACAGCGTGAATCCTATAGCGCCTCGTCAAATTATGACAAGCCTTAGATACAAGTTCTAAAAATTTGAATTAGATTTTTATCTTCCAAAGCTTTTTCTGGATTTTCATTTTTTGAAAAACAGAAGAAGTTTTTGGTTTTTAAACAAATACAAAGCCTCATTTAGTCCTAAATGAGGCTTTTGGATTAGATCAAAGAAAGTGTTCTAATTGTATTACTTTTGCCCTGCAGATACTTTCTATCTCATTAAAATAAAAATTCTACATATGTCAGATTCCAAGAAAAACCAATTAAAGAAAAGTCTGGGTTTAAGTTTTAATATTGCCGTATTAATTGGAGGAACAATAGGAGTTGGAATTTTAAGAACACCCGGTGCCATTGCAGGATTATTAGATAATTACTGGCTTGTTATTGCTTCCTGGATCTTTGGCGGATTATTTGTTTTGATTGGCGCCAATTCGTACGCAGAATTGGCTACAATGCTGCCTAAAGCCGGAGGATCTTACAATTATATCAAAAGGGCTTTTGGCGAGTATGCAGGATTTTTGTCCGGTTGGTTCGATTATATCACCAATGTTATTCCGCCCGCTTTTTACTGTATCGTAATTAGTGAATACATTATTATTTTATTTCCTGCACTTGGAAACTACTCAACCGAAATGGCCATTTCGTTATTGATAGCTTTTGTATTATTGCATTTAAGCGGTGTAAAAAACGGAAGCTTTATCCAGCAAATTACCAGTTTATTAAAAGTCATCTGCTTTTTTGCTCTGCTTGTTGCTTGTTTTATGTACACAGGCGTGAAGTTAGCTCCAATTCCAAAAGATAATTCCCTTGTCCAGATTGGTTTATTATTCGGCTTTTTCAAATCACTTCAGCTCATCATCGGAACTTATAATGGTTGGAACAGTGTTTGCTTTTTTGCCGAAGAAAACGACGATCCAAGTAAAAATATTCCCAAATCATTATTTAGCGGCGTGTTACTTGTCATCGCAATTTATGTTTTACTCAATGTGGCTTTCTTTCACGTTTTACCCATAGAAACCATAGCAAAATCGAATCTGGCTGCGGCCGATGTTGCCAAGGTTATTTTCGGAAAAAACGGAGCGATTATCGTTACTGTGATTTCTATTTTCTCGCTGATTAGTATTCTAAATGCCTTTATGATGATTCCGCCAAGAATTTTATACGGATTAAGCCGTGATGGTTTTTTTATCGAAAAAGGAACAACGGTTAATAAAGGCGGAACTCCAATTGTAGCGCTTTTGGTTTCATCGCTTTTCAGTTTATTTCTAATTTGTATTGGTTCCTTCGAGGTCTTGTTTTCATTTGCGGCCTTTACCTCTATTATCGTTTGGGGACTGGCTTATTTTTCTCTTATTAAACTACGAATCTCAGAACCTGATTTACCTCGACCTTATCGCTCTGCCTGGTATCCCTGGACAACTATTATTGCCATTATAGCTTCGCTGGCTTTATTAATTGGTTTTGTTTATAGCGATCCTAAAAGCTTTGTGATTATAGTTTTGATTACTTTGGTTTCTTATCCTTTGTTTTTGGTTTTGAGCAGGAAGAAAAAATAAATTAAACACTTAAAATAAAACTCACAACATTAGTTTGATCAAATAAAGAACTCATTTTTTAATTAGACTTTTTAAGTACATTTGCTAGATTTACAGTTATTCTGATTAAAATAAATAACAAGTTGCTACTTGTCTTAAAACAAATTCTAAATGAATAAATTAAAACCTCTAATTGTCTTATTACTATTAATGATCACCTCTTGTTCAGAAAGCGAAATAAAAGAACCAATAGAAACAATAGATCCTAACGAACCGGTAAAAGAAAACACTAAGCCTTTAATCAAATCAATAACGGAGATAAACCCTTCAAGTGGCTCAGTAACAACATTTAATTATAATGGTTTTAAAATCAAAGAAGCTACAACAATTGGGACAAATGTTGGTCTTTTAAAAATAACTTATAGCTATACTGGAGATTTAATAACTCAACAAGATGGATACGTGGAGGATCAACTATATGTTAGCACCGACTATACTTATGAGAATAACAGATTAAAGACTGCTATTTTTAAAAACACGAATAGCGGAACTACCTTCCCTGCGATGAATCAAACTAAATATGTCTATAATTATGTCTCCGAAAATCTTGTGGAGATTTATATTTACACCTATTCTAATAATGCTTGGGTACCAACCGGTTCTCTTCCTCAAGTAAAAATATATTTCGATAACGGCAACATTATAAAAAGAGAAAAATTCAGTTCAAAAGGCTTAATTACATCTACCCTTAATTACCAATATGACAACAAACCTAATATATACAAAAATATAACAGGGTTCGACAAATTGTACTTTACAGATTCATTTGAAAATGTTTTTAATAGACATTTTGACATTAAAGACATCAATAATTCTAACAATATAACATTTTTTACTGAACAAATTAATTCAATTTATACTGAAACTAAACGCTATAGTTACGATCTTAATACAGATGGCTACCCTAAAGAAAAACGTCATCACTATGATAATAATAACATCGACCGATCCCTTATAGAAAAAACGTTTACTTATTATTAATTTTTTTTATATCATAAAAATTAAAAAATCCCAATACTGAAATTCTTCAGCATTGGGATTTTATGTTTTAAAAAAAAATCTGATTCTTATTTCAAACCAGCAATACTTTGCTCGATTGTAGCAATTTTTGCTAAAGCATCTGCTTCTTTTTGTTTTTCGTTAGCCAAAACTTTCTCTGGTGCTCCACCAACAAATTTCTCGTTTGATAATTTTGCCTGAACTGATTTTAAGAAACCTTGCGTGTACACCAACTCTGCTGTTAGTTTTGCAATTTCAGCCTCAACATCAATATTTCCTCCTGAAATCGGAATGAAATATTCATTTGATTTTACACGGAAAGATAACGCTCCGTCAACTTTAGCCGAAACATATTCGAAAGCTGAAATATTCCCTAGTTTTCTTACAATGGTATCAAAATAAGTCGACAGATTCTCGCTGTTGATTCCTTTTAATTCGATAGTATCTTTAAACGGAATGTTTTTATCTTTTCTGATGGTTCTAATTCCAGAAATTACCTCAATTGTACTTTCAAAATCAGCAATTAAACCTGCATTAAAAGGTTTTAATTCTGGCCAAGTTGATACAATTAAAGCTTCTTCGGGAGTTCTATCAGCAATTAAATGCCAAATTTCCTCTGTTAAGAAAGGCATAAATGGGTGAAGTAATTTCAAGTTACTTTCTAACATTTCAATTGCTTTGTCAAACGTTGCTTTATCAATTGGCTGTTGGTATGCCGGTTTGATCATCTCTAAAAACCAAGAACAGAAATCATCCCAAACCAATTTATAAATGGCCATCAATGAATCTGAAATTCTGTACTTCTCAAAATTATCCTCAATGTCAACTAAAGTTTGTTGCAACTTGGCTTGGTACCATTCGATGGCTACTTTCGATGATTCCGGTTGTGGGATAGTTTCAGAAACTTCCCAGCCTTTAACCAATTTAAAGGCATTCCAAATCTTATTTGTGAATGATTTTCCTTGTAGGCATAACTCTTCATCAAACATAATATCGTTTCCTGCAGAAGCGCTTAAAAGCAATCCTACACGAACTCCATCGGCGCCGAATTTTTCGATCAAATCTAAAGGATCAGGAGAATTCCCTAATGATTTAGACATTTTGCGACGTTGTTTATCACGTACTAAACCCGTTAAGTATACATTTTTAAATGGTTTTTCTCCTGTATATTCATAACCCGCAATGATCATTCTGGCTACCCAGAAAAATAAAATATCCGGACCTGTAACCAAATCATTTGTTGGATAATAATATTTGAAATCTTCGTTTTCAGGATTCACTACTCCATCAAAAACAGACATTGGCCACAACCAGGCAGAAAACCAGGTATCTAATGCATCAACATCTTGCCTTAAGTCAGATGTTGTAAGTGTGTTGTTAGATGTTCTTTCTTGCGCTAACTTTAATGCATCTTCGATGTTTTCAGCAACCACAAAATCTTCTTTTGCGTCTCCGTAATAAAACGCAGGAATTCTGTGTCCCCACCATAACTGGCGCGAGATATTCCAATCGCGAATATTGTTTAACCAATGCGCGTAAGTGTTTTCAAAACGTTTTGGATGTAATTTAATATCTCCTGTTTCTAAAACCGACTTAATTGCAGGTTTTACCAATTCTTCCATTTTCAAGAACCATTGATCTGATAATCTTGGTTCGATTACCGCTTTGGTTCTTTCAGATGTTCCTACTTTATTCAAATGGATTTCGGTTTTGGCCAAAGCTCCACTTTCTTCTAATTCTTTTGCTATTTCGGTACGAACCACAAAACGGTCTTTCCCCTGATAATGTAATCCGAAACTATTTAATGTAGCGTCTTCATTAAAAATATCAACGATTTCAAGATTGTGTTTTTCTCCTAACGTTTTATCGTTCATATCGTGCGCCGGAGTTACTTTCAAACATCCGGTTCCAAATTCTACATCTACATATTCATCTTCGATAATTGGAATTACTCTTCCACAAATAGGAACAATCGCTTTTTTTCCTTTTAAATGCGTAAAACGCTCATCATTTGGATTGATACAAATAGCAGTATCTCCAAAAATAGTTTCAGGACGCGTTGTTGCGATAGTCAGGAAATCTTCAGATCCTTCTATTTTATATTTTAAGAAAAATAATTTTCCTTGTTGTTCTTCATAAATTACTTCTTCGTCAGACAAAGTCGTTTTAGCTTCCGGATCCCAGTTTACCATACGGTATCCTCTGTAGATTAATCCTTTGTTGTATAAATCTACAAACGATTTAATTACAGCTGCCGACATGTCCGGATCCATCGTAAATTTGGTACGTTCCCAATCACATGAAGCACCTAATTTCTTAAGTTGTTCAAGTATTGTTCCGCCATATTTGTGCGTCCATTCCCAGGCGTGTGCTAAAAATTCTTCGCGAGACAAATCGTTTTTATTGATTCCTTCCGCTTTTAATTTCGCCACAACTTTTGCCTCAGTTGCAATCGATGCGTGATCCGTTCCCGGAACCCAGCAAGCATTGAAACCTTTAAGACGTGCTCTACGAATTAAAACATCCTGAATTGTATTATTTAACATATGTCCCATATGCAAGACACCAGTGACGTTTGGAGGCGGAATTACAATAGTGTACGGCGTTCTATGATCTGGTTCTGAATGAAAATAGTTGTTTTTCATCCAGTAATCATACCATTTATTCTCAATCGTCTTAGCGTCAAATTGTGCTGGAATTGTCATTTAAATAGGTTTGTTTTATCGTTAATTCGTTGATTTGGTTCATCGTTAAATTGTTTAATCCCTGATTTATTTTTGAAGGTTCTTTATTACCTCAATTTTATAAATCAATTAACCGGCTAAACAGTTAAACAAATAGACCATAAAAACTTTGGTTCAATTTTTGTAATTATAACTGACAGCAAAAGTAAATAATTAAGTACACTATAAAAAGAGAATTAATAATTTGTGTGTTAATTAAAAGAATGTATATTTACTTACAACTTAAAAACAATTTCAAAATGAAAAATGTAGCCTCTTTTATTGCAGTCGTATTGTTTAGCGCAATAGGTTATGCACAAAATGGCCCAAAAATTGAATTTGCAGCCCAAGACAATACGATTGATTATGGAAAAATTTCGAAAAGCGACAACGGACTTCGCTCTTTTGAATTTACAAATACCGGCGATGCACCACTATTGATTACCGGTGCAGAATCAACTGTAAGTTCTATCGTTGTCACAAAACCCTCAGCAGCAGTTATGCCTGGTAAAAAAGGTAAAATTGATGTAAAATACAATATGGTTTCAGGTCCAATTCGTAAAACAATTACTGTTGAGACTAATGCTGTAAACTATCCTGATGGGAGAGTTGCCCTTAAAATCAAGGGAGAAGTTTTATAAAAAGATAAAATCTAAAAATACTAAAAGCCGTTTCTTTATAAGAAGCGGTTTTTTTATGCACTTTTTTAACCTAAAGAATCCCGAGCATAAAAAACTTCCCTAAAAATATAATACTATAACCATATCCCGCCTGAAGGGCAAAAATCCTTTGCCCTTATACGCCCTCTTAGCGCGATGCTCTAGGGCTATCCGCGTTACAAGGTAATGTCCTGCTATCCTCTCGCGAGCGAAGAGAAGTAGTAATTTAGTCGCAGTTTTCGGTTTTCAGTTGCAGTTTTCAGCGTAAAGTTTGTCATCCTGACTGGGGAAGGATCACACGCGGGATTCGGCAAAGATTATTTGATTCTGGAGTTTCTAGTGTGATCCTTCCCCGGTCAGGATGACAAGATTGTGGCACCCTTCCACTCCGCTCAGGTGAGATTTGCAGACAAATACAAAGTAGCAACGATCTTGTAACATGACAAAACCCGACAGGTTTTAAAAAACTATCGGGTTTATGGTATAATGAAGAATCTTTGTCAAAGTTTAAAACTTTGACAAAGATTCTTACGTTTGTTTTTATTTCTCAACGCATTGAACACTGTCAAATTTATATTTTACGCGATCAAAATCAATTGGTTTATCTTTTACTAAATAAGTAACGCCCATCGTTGTTTGCATGGTTCCGTTACCTAAAATAAGTTGTTTGTCTTTCTTTAAAAACGCCATCGGGTTTTTGAATGTTTTATCTTTATTTGTCACTTCTTTAAAAGTATAATCTACAAATAAAGTATCACCACGAAATTCTCCTTTGATTTCTCCGTTTTTTTCTGGTGCATTTGCCACTTTCATCACCATATCCCCGCCAATTTTTCCGTTTTTCAGCGTATTCAATTTTAGATCAATAGTATCTTTTTCATATACTGCTTTATAGCATTCTGTACTTACCGTTTTTTCGGCTTGGGCCTGAGCAGCTTCAGCTTCTTTTTGTTTTTCATCATTTTTACAGCTTTGAAATCCAATGCAAGACAAAAGCAAACAAGATATCGCTAGTTTTTTCATAAATCAAATCTTTAGGTTATTGTTATTTTATAAAGTTAAATAAAAAAGAAGCCAAAAAAAAGGCTTCTGAACTAAAATTAAAAAAACCTAACAGGTTTTTAATACCTGTTAGGTTAACTTACTGTATGTAAAGAAAATCTATAAATTCTTAATCACAAATTCAGATCTTCTGTTGAGTTCGTGTTCTTCTTCAGAACACGCATCATCTGTTTTGCATTTGATTATTGGTACAGATTCTCCGTAACCTTTTGCCTGAACTCTTTTGGCATTAATTCCTGATTCTATGATAAAGTCCCTTGTCGAATTGGCTCGTTTTTGAGATAAATTTTCATTAAACTTTTCATTTCCTCTTGAATCGGTATGAGATCCTATTTCGATCACCATATCAGGGTATTTCTTCATTAGCGCTACAACACGACCTAAAATAACTTTAGATTCTTTACGAATGTACCACAAATTGTAATCAAAATAAATTGGATCTGTTTTTATGATCAGTCTGTCTTTATCCTTTACAACATCTTTCTCATCAATTAAAATCTGCTTTATTTTTTCTTTTTTCTTGATTTCTGTTGCTGCAATTTCTTCTGCTTTTTCTTTCTTCTTAATTTCTGCCGCTACAATTTGATCAGCTTTTGCTTTTTTCTGTGCTTCTTTTAAGGCAATAACTGCCAAAGCTTCTCTTTCTTTTTTACGGGTGGTTTGAATTTCTTCTTCTTTCTTTTTCGTTTCAGCAATTTTTTGTTCTTCGAGTTTTATGGCTTCAAGAGATTTTAATGCCATCGAAGCGTCATTACTTGCCTCTCTTGTTTTTCCTGAAGTTAACGATCTTGAGTCGCTGGTATATTTTTCTTTTGAAGCTAAAACGGTAAACGCACTTTCGCAAGGAATCGTAAAACTGAACTTCCCATCGGCACTTGTAATAATCGTATTTAAAATCTTTTTATCTGAATCCTGCAAAATTACAATTGCATTTTCTAAAGCCAGTTTGGTATCAATATCTGTAATGGTTCCTGCAATAAACTGCTTGCAGTCTTCTACAATTAATTCCTTGGTTTCTCTAAACCAATAAATATCATCACTTCCCTTCCCGCCTTCTCTATTCGAGGCAAAAAAACCTTCCTTGGTATTTGAATCTATATAAAAGGAGAAATCATCTAAATTTGAATTTAATGGCAAACCAACATTTACGGGTTTTGAATATTCGTTTCGGTTAATTTCTGAAACAAATACATCCAGAGACCCGTAGCCTAAATGTCCGTCTGATGAGAAATAAAGTTTATTATCTGATGAAACAAAAGGAAATTGCTCCCGTTTATCGGTATTAATAATTGTACCTAAATTTTTAGGCGTATCAAATGCTCCTTTATTAATGTTTACCGAATAAATATCAAAAGAACCCAATGTTCCCGGCATATCAGAGGCAAAATACAATACTTTTTCATCGGCACTCAACGCAGGATGCTCTACTGAATAATTTGGACTATTAAACGGAAGCGAGGTGATATTCTTCCATTTTCCCTCGATTAGTTCGGCTTTAAAAATTTGAAGGTTGGAGATTTTTTTATCGTCTGTTTTCTTGCTTCCTTTTTTAGAATTATTTCTTGTAAAGTAAATTGTCTTGCCATCTTTTGTAAAAACAGCATTCGATTCATGCATTCCAGTTTTTAATTCTTTAGCAAAATAATGCGTGGTAGAATCGGCCGAATTAATGTTTTTTAGTGGAATTTCGACCAAATTCAAATAGGTTTCATTATCCCATTTGAACTTTTTATCAAACAATCCCGGCTTTAGCTTTACTGCTGCAAAAACCAAATTATCATTGTATTTTACCGCTCCAAATTCAGAATTTGGTGTATTTATGGCTAGGTTTTTTATATCGAATCTTTTCCCGATTGCCGTAACATTTTCTAAGGTTTTAATCTCTTTTTCAAAATTGACCATATCATCTGTATTAGCAGATTTTGCATAATATTCTTTCAGGGCTGCATTGGCATCATCATGACTATTGCTCGCTTTTAAAGTCTGCGCATATCTGAAATAATAATTTCGATCTAAATTATTACTATAATTTTGAATTAAAAGCCTGTAATAGCGTTGCGCTTTTATTAAATCATTGGTATAAAAATAAGAGTCCGCCAGATTTTTAATGATTTGCTGCGACGGTTTTTCATCAGCTAACTTTTGATATAGGACAATTGCTTCGCTGTAATAAGTTTTCTCAAAAAATCGTTTGGCTCTTGCCAATTCGAGATCCTGAGCATTTATAAACTGTATTGAAAATACGAATATAATAACGAGTAGTTTTTTCATATTTTTCATCTTAGAAGAATCTTGGTGATTTATCATATCCTTTTCCTAATAAATCTAAATTAAACAGCAACATAATTTCGTGTGTACCGGAATTAAACTGCCCCATATTCGAAAGTGTATGATCATAAGCATAACCTACTCGAAGCGACGGCGTAACATTGATGTTCATTAAAGCACTCACCGCATCATTTACTCTGTAAGCCGCACCCAACTCAAATTTGTTGTTGTACAAGACATTTGCCGTAAGGTCTACAGAAATTGGCACTCCGGGCACAAACTTGGACATAAATGCGGGTTTAAGTTTGACCATATCATTGATCTGGAAAACATATCCGGCGGTTAAAAACGTATGAATGGCTTCTGATCCGTAGGCGTTGATTCCGGACTTTTCTTCGATGTGTTTAGAACTCAGTAAATTTGGCGCCGATAAACCCACATAGAAATTATCTCTAAAATAATACGCTCCTACTCCAATGTTGGGTCTGGTGACGTTTATATTATCAGCGAAAGCCAAATCTGTTTGTGTATCACTAAATTTGAATCCGTTAAAATTGGTTTGCAGTGAAGTAAAACCTGCTTTTAATCCTAACGAAAGTTTGTTTTTTCCTCCAAGATTCAGGACATAGGCAAAATCAGCATAGAAATTATTTTCCTTTTTAGCGCCATCACCAATATCATCAGAAACTAAAGAAATCCCCACTTCGACTTTATCTGTCAGAGCAGTATGACCAAAAAAGGTAAAAGTTTTTGGCGCTCCTACGGCTCCAACCCATTGTGTTCTGTATAATCCTCCAAGATTTAACATGGCAGGAACTCCTGTAGCATACGCGGGATTTACTACACTCATATTGTACATATAGTGGGTATATTCCGGATCTTGCTGGGCTGAGGCTGATGTTATGTAAAAGAGAAAAAGTATAAAAAGTGGTATTTTTTTCATTTGAAAATTATATTAAATAATATAAAAAGGAATTATCGATTGAGGTAAAGTCGGCCTTGCTGCGCTTTTCTATTGTCTTTATTAAAATTGACAATATAAAAATAGACTCCGTTTGGCGCTATTGCGTCTCCAAAACCTGCAGCTTGAGAATTTCTTCCGTCCCAATTGGGTGTATTTGCATTTCCTTTAAACATTACATTTCCGTATCTATTGAAAATTTCAAGCGTATAATCCGGGTATAAATATTCAATATCAGGAATTCTGAACGTATCATTTACATTATCTCCATTGGGCGAAAATCCGTCAGGAATAAAAAAGGCATATTGTGCAGGATCGCAGTCCGTTAAGGAAACTGTAACCTCTAAGACACTATCCGAAATACAATCGGTCACACTCGAAAGATCATACCCGTAATAAGTGGCTTTATCGATAAGCAAAGTATTCGAAGCTAATAAATTACCGTTATTTTGAGCATCATACCACGAAACTGTCGAAGGTACATTTGTCGCTTTTGAAAGATCTGAAATGGCTGGATTTTTTAAACCGCAAAAATTTTGTCCGTCAGGATTTAAAGTTGGTGCAGGTGTATCTTTTACTACAACCGAAATCATACTGGCTGGCGATGTACAATTTGCAGCAGAAGTTTCGGTAACATAGAGGTCTTCAGATTTTAAAAGATAAGTATCTGCAAGCGGTGTGGTTAACGCAGCAGAATTATACCATTTATATTGCGGGCCATGCGGTGTTAAATTAGCAATTGTCGCTCTGTCTACTTTGCAAAAATCAGGCGGATTCACTGCAACGGGTGCCAGCGGAATTGGATTGACTAAAAAACTATCTAATACATTTACCAAAAGACTGCCACAACCCGTAATATCATTCGTTAGATAAGTAGCCGAGATTACGGTAGAGCCTGTATTTACAAGTAAACTTGCCGGAATTACAAAACTGGCATTTCCGTTTGAAACCGTTAAATCGACAGTTTGTTCTCTCGAAGTATTACTATCTAAAAGTACATAAGAAAGTTTCGCTTTTGTTAAAGTTCCCAATCCTGAAACACTAGCGGTAAAAACTCCGTTTACACAATCATCATTGACCACTACTTTTACATTGCTAACAACAGGCAAAGGATTAATTGTCAGGTTTCCTACAACATTTGCTGTATTAGTACATTGCGGAGTTGGATTTGTAATATTGGTGATATTGGTAATTGTAATTACAGATAATCCGCTTTTTGCGTTTAAGTTTCCGGGAATGTCAAAACTGGCTTTTCCTCCAACAGCTGTTATAGTGGCCGTTTGGGCTGTAGCTGAATTATCACCATTAATATTATAAACGATACGATACTTACCATCGGCCAATAGAGTGGCATTCGAAATTTGAATAGTTGCAATATCGTTCTGACAAATTGGACTGGTAGTTATTACAGCATTATCTAAACGCGGCAATGGAAATACATTTAAATCATAAGAAAAAGGACTAAATAAACTAATACATTTTTTTGGACCAGGAGTTGGAACAATGCTTGTAACGGTAATAGTAAATTTACCAACACTTTGAAAATATGCAGATTTAATTGGAAAATTAACTACTCCGTTTACGAAATTTACCGTCACAGTTTCTGATCCTCCTGTTGGGCCTGCGACATTATAAGTAATTTTATATTCTCCGTCAGGAATACCATCAGGACCTTCTGTAATTTTTGCTGAATAAGTAGCAGTAGCGATCTCACTTTCACAAATATCTTTAAGCACAACAATTTCTGCACCTGTAAAGTCAATTCGTTTCTCGAGTGTAATGACTACATCTGCAGTTCTGTCTTTACAAACATTCTGGTTAGGAACCGCAAAAACGGTATAAGTATATTTCAATTCTACCGCTCCGTATTTGTTAAACAAATCCTGAAGGTTAACATTGTGATCTGATCGTGATGTGATATCTGGTCCTTTCCAAACACCGTCTTTATCTTCACCAAGAAGTGATTCAAACATATCATAGTTGATATAACCGGCTAAATCTGTAGTTCCGCATAATGTTAATTCCTGTGGTATTCCCTCTTCGGGTGTTCTAACAATAGTGACATATACAGTGGTAATTAATGGCGTAGATGGGCATTCCGGTATAAGCGGCACTTCATAGGTAAATTGACGCGTTTCTGTTTGGGTTGTTATATATCTAATCCCAATTACAGGTGAATCTAAAATTTTTCCTGAACTATCTCTCCATATTCCGTTTTCATGCGGTCCCATAACGGTACTATCAAATGCTGTAAAAAGATTAAAAAATCCCTCTCTGCTACAAGCAGTAGATTTAGAACCAACTCCTACGTAGGCACCAATAGTAAGTGTGATTGTGGCTGTATTGTCTGTACATCCGGCCACATCAGGAGCGGTATAGGTATAATGATAAACCCCACCTTCTTTAATAAGTTGAGCATTTAAATTTCCGGTAATGGAATCCAGACCTCTAAAATTATTATCGTCTGTCCATTTTCCGCCCGGAGTTGGTGAGCCTCCTAATAATGAAAATAAAGAAAGGTTTTGATGAGCTGAATTCTGAATATCACAAATTATTTTTTGTGCATCATCACCAGCACATTGTGCGTACATTTTTGAGGGTAAAACCGATAAGAAAATAAAAAACAATATAAATTGTAAGAAATTAGAGTAGTTTTTAACCATAAACCGTTATTTTTTTATAAACATAATAAAATAATAACGTTCCTTGAACAAAAAAAGTGATTTAATAGTTAAATTTTCACAAAATTCAAATAAATCATAAAATAAACGCCAATAAAATTAAATTCTGTTTAGATTTTTAATTGATTGTTTTTGAGATTTTTATAATTCATCTTCAAGCTTAAATCTAAACTTTAAAATCAGGCTGTTTCTTTCTACTTCAAGGTTTATCCAAATATCTTCTTCTGATTTTAAAAGGGTATTTATTTGCTGAAGTGTATATTTATATGGTGCATTTTTGTTGATACTTACAATGATGTCTCCTTTTTGTAATCCGCATTTCTCGGCAGCTGAATTTTTACGAATATTGACAATTTCATAAACTGGTTTTAATGAAAATTTGTATCTGAAATTTCCGTCTTTTTTTTCATTATTTGCAACTTCATCTAATGTTGAAGCTACTTTTACCATCTCTAAATGAACCGTTTCCTGAACCCACTGAAGACCGTTGTGCTGAACGGTGATTCCACTTTTATTATAAGTAAAGGGTTCAGAAAATTTACTGTTTTTTTTAAGGTACATTTTCTTACCTGCATAATCTAAAACTACGGTAAACCTTTTTAAAACTTCGCCACCTACAGATCCTATTCGATCAGGTACCATTTTTACATTTCGAATAGAAGTGGAATCCGGAAATGAAACTATTGGCTTTTTAAAATTAAAATCATCAATTAAAAAATTATCAATTTTAGCCCGATGTCCTTCAATATCACCACTAAAACCTTTTCCTAAAAAGTCAGGAAAATTCTTTTTAGGCAATTTTATTTTTTTGTTCTCAAAAATCCAGAAAGCATCACTATTGCCTATATCGATCAGTAATTTTGCAGGCACTTTATTTTCATCAACAATCGCTGTGGCATAAATATAAGGTTTAGACCTTTCGATAGTTATAGGAACTCTCTTGAATCTTTTATCTAGTTTTTGTTTGGTTTGCTCATCGTTTGCATGTATAACTACTCTCTTTTTTTGATAATTGATCTCTACGATATTATTTTTAAAAAATTTATATCCAATAATTCCGTTTACCGGAATCCCTATGTGCGATGACAAATTAAAACTCTGATCTAAAATTATATATAACAGATGATTGCTCGATTTTAAACCGTGTGATTCTAAAACATTATTTGTTGATTTTAAACCTTCAATTTCTTCTTCACTTCCTAAACCGCGTAATTTTATTTTCTGGATATTATGAAAACTCACTTCCTGTCTTTCTTCCATACTAAACAAGATCGTTTCTTCGACACCGGAATCAAGCAGGAAATTTAATTCGATACCGTTTACTTTTATAGGAATAAAAATAAGGTTATTAATGAGTTTGAAGGGAATAGTAACCTTGCCACTATGCTTATCAATCAAAAAATCACCTTGTGCCATAAGTGACAAAGATGTCAAAAGCCCAAAAAACAACATGAAATATTTTTTCATTGATAATATTTTATGATAAAATTACTAAAAATATTGATAATTGTTACATTTTAATAAGCACCGGTAATGTTTACGTTAAATTGGAAAAAAAAATGCAAATTTGCACTTCAATAATAAAACTCATGCCAACAATTTCACACAAAGGCAGAAACATGCCCGAATCACCGATACGTAAACTTGCTCCTTTTGCAGATCTTGCAAAACAAAAAGGGAAAAAAGTGTATCACTTAAACATTGGTCAACCGGATATCAAGACACCCGAAGTGGCCATCGAGGCGGTAAAAAATATTGATTTAACTCTTATAGAATACAGTCCGTCTGCCGGATATGAAAGTTATAGAAAAAAATTAGCTCAATTTTACCAACGTCAAAACGTAAATGTTAACCCAGAAGACATCATTATTACTACTGGTGGCTCTGAAGCCTTATTGTTTGCATTGGCCACAATTACAGATCCCGGAGATGAAATCATTATTCCGGAACCTTTTTATGCCAATTATCATGCCTTTGCATCCTCTACAAGTGCAGCTGTAATTCCTGTAATTTCAACAATCGAAACTGGATTTGCATTGCCAAGTATTGAAGATGTTGAAAAATTGATTACACCAAAAACCAAAGCGATATTAATTTGTAATCCTGGTAATCCAACAGGTTATTTATATTCAGAAGCCGAAATAAAACAACTAGCCGGCTTAATCAAAAAACATGATTTGTACTTAATTGCTGATGAGGTTTATCGTGAGTTTTTGTATGATGGCGATGATGTTCATTATTCTGTAATGAATCTTGATGATGTTCAGCAAAACGTAATCATGGTCGATTCTGTTTCAAAACGCTATAGTATGTGCGGGGCAAGAATTGGTTGTCTGGTTAGTAAAAACAAAGAGGTTTTGGCAACCGTAATGAAGTTTGCCCAGGCACGTTTAAGTCCGCCAACAATTGAGCAAATTGCCTGCGAAGCTGCAATAGATACGCCACAAAGTTATTTTGATGATGTAATTTCAGAATATAAAAGCCGACGTGATACTCTAATTACCGAATTGAATAAAATTGAAGGTGTAATTGTTACCAAACCTAAAGGTGCTTTTTACTGCATTGCACAATTGCCAATAGAAAACTCTGAAGATTTTGCACAATGGCTTCTTGAAACCTATGATCTTAACGGAGAAACTGTCATGGTGGCTCCTGCTGCCGGATTTTATTCGACTCCTGGAATGGGACTCAATCAGGTACGAATTGCTTATGTATTAAATAAAAAAGATTTAGTGACTGCTGTAAAGATTTTAAAAGAAGCACTTTTGGTTTACAACAAAAAATAATAACAAAAAACAAAAACCTTCAAAAGACAATAACACCTTATGTTATTGTCTTTTGTGTTTAAAAAAAATACCATTTTAGTTTTAATTTAAATTATATCCAAAAAGGAACGATTAAATAGTAAAAACGATAGAAAAGGTTTCCTTTTTATTAATTATCTTTACCGCCTTAAAAAGATATACCCATCATAATAGTAGTTTTTAATGATAAATAACGAAGATTTTTTAGACGAAACAGGAGACAATCATTTTAGCAGCAACGCGCAAAACCCTGTAAGACAGGATGCTTTTGATCTAAGTGATGATGAAAAAATAGAAAGAATAAAAAAAGATGTTGAAAACATCCTACAGACTTTAGGAATGGATTTAACCGATGACAGCATAAAAGGTACTCCAAACCGAGTAGCAAAAATGTTTGTAAAGGAGATTTTTGGTGGTCTTAATCCTTCAAAACAACCAAAAGCTTCAACTTTTGATAATAATTACAAATACGGTGAAATGTTAGTTGAGAAAAACATTACCGTTTATTCTACCTGCGAACACCATTTACTGCCAATTATCGGACGCGCGCATGTTGCTTATATTTCAAGCGGAAGAGTGATTGGTTTATCAAAAATGAACCGAATTGTAGAATATTATGCCAAAAGACCTCAGGTTCAGGAGCGTTTAACGATGCAAATTGTTCAGGAATTACAAAAAGCTTTAGGCACTCAAGATGTTGCGTGTGTTATCGATGCCAAACACCTTTGTGTAAACTCAAGAGGAATTAAAGATATCGAAAGCAGCACTGTAACGTCTGAATTTGGTGGAAAATTCAAAGATCCTCAAACTAAGAGAGAGTTTTTAGATTATATTAAATTAGACACTCAATTCTAGTTTTATACGATATTTCTATTATATTTATGGTCTACTCCTAATAGCAGCGGCATCCTTTTATGGTGGGGTTCACCATAAAAGATATAGCCGATAGCAGGATTAGCTCCTAAAACATCAACAAACATTTAAACAATGCCATTATACACATCACAACCTCTAAAAATATACAATTCACTTTCGGGTGAAAAAGAAAATTTCAAACCAATCCATGAAGGAAATGTTGGAATGTATGTTTGCGGACCTACGGTTTATAGCAATGTACACTTAGGAAATGTGAGAACATTTATGTCTTTTGATGTTATATTCCGATATTTTTTACACCTGGATTATAAGGTGCGTTATGTACGTAATATTACCGATGTGGGGCATATTGTTGATGATGTTGATGAAGGTGAAGATAAAATTGCCAAAAAAGCACGCTTAGAGCAACTCGAACCTATGGAGGTTGTACAGCGCTATACGGTAGATTTTCATGATATTTTGAAATCTTTCAACTTTTTACCGCCAAGTATCGAGCCTACAGCAACAGGACATATTATTGAACAAATCGAAATTATCAAAAAAATCATCGATACCGGAATTGGCTATGAAGCCAACGGGTCTGTTTATTTTGATGTTGTAAAATATAACCAAAATCATAATTACGGTGTTTTAAGCGGCCGAAATATCGAAGATATGCTAGCCAATACCCGTGATCTTGATGGTCAGTCTGATAAAAGAAACCCTCAGGATTTTGCTCTTTGGAAAAAAGCAGAACCCGAACATATCATGAGATGGCCTTCGCCATGGAGTGATGGTTTCCCGGGGTGGCATCTTGAATGTACTGCCATGAGTACCAAATATCTTGGTAATCATTTTGATATTCACGGTGGCGGAATGGATTTGAAATTTCCACACCATGAATGCGAAATTGCTCAAAACCAAGCTTGTACAGGCCAGTCTCCGGTAAATTACTGGATGCACGCCAATATGCTGACCCTGAACGGTAAAAAAATGGCCAAATCGACTGGAAATAATATTTTACCAGGCGAAATTTTAAGCGGTGATAATACTATTTTAAGTAAAGCTTTCTCTGCATCTGTAACTCGTTTTTTTATGTTACAGGCACATTACAGAAGTATTTTGGATTTTTCTGACGATGCCATTGTTGCAGCTGAAAAGGGATATAAAAGATTAATGGAAGCTGTGGATGCCTTGCCGGGTATTTCGGCAAGTGCAACGAGTTCTATAGATATTGCTTCATGGAAACAATTGTCTTACGATGCCATGAACGATGATTTTAATACTCCAATTTTAATCGCGCAATTGTTCGAGGCCGTTCGTTATATCAATTTACTGAAAGAAGGAAAAGAAACGATTTCTGCCCAAGATCTAACTTCATTTACAACTACTGTTAATGCTTTTGTTTTTGATGTTTTAGGTTTAAGCGATGACAAAGGTGCTGATACTAATAATGACAAGTTAGAAGGTGTTGTAAACATGCTTATCGGGATGAGAAATCAGGCCAGAGCCGATAAAAACTTTGCACTTTCTGACCAGATTCGTGATCAGTTGATTGCTTTAGGCATCCAATTGAAAGACGGAAAAGAAGGCACAAGCTTTTCAATATAATCCATTCATTTTCTAATAAATCATGAAAGTAACAACTCCATTTGTTTTATTAGTTCGCTTTTATCAAACTGCAATCTCGCCTTTTACACCGGCAAGCTGCAGGTTCGAACCTACTTGCTCGAGTTATATGATTCAGGCACTGCAAACTCATGGATTATTTTATGGCGGATATCTGGGAATAAAACGAATTTTGAGTTGTAATCCCTGGGGAAGAACCGGCTATGATCCTGTTCCCGAAAAGAAATGCTCACATAAAGATTAACTTTTTATAAAGACCAACTTTACTTTAAATATTTATTTTTACAACACAAAAACAATTTAACATATGACACTTTCTTCAAATATCATTTGGAATCCTTCAGAAGGAATCGACTTAGGATTTTTTATGATTCGTTACTACAGTTTAATGTTCGTAATCGCTTTTGGATTAGGCTGGTTCATAATGAAAAAGATTTTCGAACGCGAAAATGAATCACTAGATAAATTAGACTCTTTATTTGTCTGGACTGTTTTAGCCACTTTGATAGGCGCACGTCTGGGACATGTTTTGTTTTATGACTGGGAATATTTCAGAAATCATTTACTTGAAATCTTCTTACCATTTAGATTTGAACCAAAGTTTGAATTTACCGGTTTTCAAGGCTTAGCAAGCCATGGTGCAGCAATCGCTATTATAATCGCGATGTACTATTACAGTAAAAAAATCTTAAAACGTTCTTTATTATGGATTTTAGACCGTGTTGTAATTCCTGTAGCCAGTGGTGCTATTTTTGTTCGTCTTGGTAATTTTTTCAATTCTGAAATTATCGGAAAAGAAACTGATTCTGCATTCGGAATTCGTTTTTTACATGATCAATTTAGCAAATCTGAAGCTGTAAACGCAACACAAATTGCAGATCCAAAAGCAGCTTACACGGCAATTGCAACAGATCCTAAATTTGCTGAATTATTAGCTCAGGTTCCTGCAAAACATCCAACACAACTTTACGAAGGTATCGCATATATATTTGTTTTTGCTACTTTATATTTCCTGTACTGGAAAACAAACGCAAGACTTAAATCAGGATTATTATTCGGATTGTTTTTGGTTCTTTTATTTGTAGTTCGTTTTATCGTAGAATTTGTAAAAGAAAGCCAGGGAGGAATCGAAGAAGAATTAGGAATTTTCTCTACAGGACAATGGTTAAGCATTCCTTTTATTATAATCGGCCTGTTCTTTATCATTAGAGCGCAAAGAAATCCTTTAGCAGCATCTTAAAAATTTCATTCAAAATAAAAAAGCCTAAAATCTTAGATTTTGGGCTTTTTTATTTTATAAACCATAGGAAATACCTATTTCAACATTCCTTGTATTATAGCCCGCATTTTCACCATTTAACCCTGCATTTGACACATGCCGGATACTCGGTCGCATATCAAACCTAAACTTATTTACGTTAGCTAAAACTCCAAAAGCCAAAACATCTGCAAAAGCAAACCCTTCAGACATTCTTTCGGTTTGAGTATCTGTAATCATAGGCCCTATACTTGCTAAAGTATAAATTGAGAATATTTTACCTATTGGCTTTCTTATTAAAAATCCGAGATTTAAAACATATTCATGAACATTCTTCAACTTTGTATATTCTTCTCTTTTTTCGATATAATCAGGCGTTTCAGGCTTTACAAAATAAAAATTAAGCAATTGATGTGTGGCAAAATTAATTTCGGGCTGCGCCAGAATTTCATACTGAAAGTGTTTCGTTTCTTTAATTCGATAATACAGTTGAGCTTTATAAAAGTGATTGGTAAAGGTGTAATTTCTATTATTGAACTCACTTCCAAAACCGTAATTAAAACCTATCGCAATTTTATCCTTTTTATCTTGTCCGGAAACAACAAACGCAACACACAAAAACAATACAACCAACAGTATTTTTTTACCCATAGACAACTCTTTATAAGTTTAAATATAGCACAAAAAAAAGATCCAACTTTCGTTGGATCTTTTTTTTTATATCAACTTGCAATTATGCTTGTTTGTGTTTTTCTTCAATTGTGTGTTTCTCATCACTTGAAATTGTATCAACCAATACTGGTGTTGCAATAAATAATGAAGAGTAAGTTCCCACAACAATACCTACTAACATCGCGAAGATAAATCCTCTGATAGATTCTCCACCAAAGATAAACATCGTTAACAATACAATGATCATCATCAATGAAGTATTCAACGTTCTTGATAATGTAGTATTAATAGAAGCGTTTACGATATCTTCAAAACTACCTTTACGGTTTCCGATGATAAACTCTCTCACCCTGTCAAATACAATTACAGTATCATTCATAGAATAACCAATAACGGTAAGAATTGCAGCGATAAAGTGCTGATCCATTTCCATGTGGAAAGGCATGAATTTATAACATAAAGAGTAGATACCTAATACAAAGATAACGTCATGCGCTACAGCTGCGATCGCTCCTAATGAATATTGCCATTTACGGAAAGAAACCATTAAGTATAAAAAGATTGCTGCCATTGCACCAAGAACTGCCCAGTATGAGTTAGTTTTGATATCCTCAGAGATAGAAGCTCCAACTTTAGAAGCTTGTAATACACCGATTTTTTTACCATCAAATGAGTTGATGAATTTATCGTAAGAAGTCTTTGGGTAATACTTTTGCAATGCATTGTATAACTTTTGATTCACTTCTTCGTCGATAGCAACACCATCTTCTTTAATCTTATATTTTGTAGTGATTTTTAACTGATCATCATCACCTAAAATTTTAGCCTCAACAGGAGTTCCAAAAGCTGCAGATAACTCATCTGACACTGTTGTAGCATCAATAGGTTTTTCAAATTTCACCTGGAATGTTCTACCTCCAACAAAATCAACACCCTCATCTAATCCATTAACAAAGAAGATAGAAACTAAACTTACTACAACTACAATAGAAGAGAAGATATAAGTGAATTTTTTGATTTTAATAAAGTCAAAGTGAAAATTAGTAAACCAGTTTTTAGTAATGTTTGTAGAGAAAGTTAAATCACCTTTTCCAGCAATATTTCTGTCGATGAAAATTCTAGCGATAAAAATTGATGTAAACATTGAAGTTACAATACCAATAAGTAAAGTTAAAGCAAAACCTTTAATTGGTCCTGTTCCAAAAATAAACAAGATAGCTCCAGTTAAAACGTGTGTTACGTTCGCATCAATAATAGAACGCATTGCTCCGTGCCATCCGTAAGAAGCAGCAACTGCCTCAGACAATGATTTACCTTCACGCAATTCTTCTTTTGCTCTTTCGTATATAATAATATTCGCATCTACCGCTGTACCTAATGTAAGTACGATACCCGCAATACCTGGCAATGTAAGTACAAAACCAAAACTTGCCATAATTCCGAATAAGAAAAGTAAGTTCAATAATAAGGCAAGGTTAGCATACCAACCTGCTTTACCATAATAGAATACCATCCATAAACAAACCAATAAGAATCCTAACACAGATGAAATTGTACCTGCATCAATTGCAGCCTGACCTAAAGATGGCCCTACAACAGTTGACTGAACAATATCAGCAGAAGCCGGTAATTTACCTGCATTTAATACGTTAGCTAAATCTTTAGTTTCAGCAACATCAAAAGATCCAGTAATTTCAGATCTACCTCCGGCAATTGGTCCACTGGTAACACCAGGAGCAGAATATACGATGTTATCTAAAACAATAGCGATATACCCTTTTTGAGAGAAAGCTCTACCTGTTAATTCTTCCCAAACTTTAGCACCCTGACTGTTCATTTGCATAGAAACAGCTGGTTTTCCTAATTGGTCAAAAGTATCTTTTGCATCAGTAACAACTCCACCGCTCATTGCAGGAACGTTATCTCTGTTTCCTTTTAAAGCATATAATTCAACAACTTCAATATCTTTAGCCGTTTTTACATCTTTTGCTTGTGGATCTTTTATAGTAGTTGGTTTACTCCATACAAATTTTGCATTGTGTTGGTCAGCTCCTAATAAAACTCTGATATCTGCTCTTTTGAAATAGCTGTTTACAACAGCAGTATCTTTTGGTGCGAAGTAACCTAAAACTGGTCCACCACCCTGACCTATAATTTTGTCAAATAATGGGTTGTTTCCTTTTTTAGCAGCAACTGAATCTTTAGTATCAGTCAATAAAGCATTTAATGAATCTTTAGCAACAGTTTTAGTTTCTGTTTTTTTGATTTCAGTCTTTTTTAAAGCCTCATTTGCAGAAACCAAGAAGTTTCCGATTTCTTCAATTTTATAAGTTTCCCAAAACTCTAACTGAGCTTTTCCACCTAATAATTTTTTAATTCTATCAACATCCTTAGCACCTGGAAGCTCCACTAAGATTCTTCCTGTTTCTCCTAATTTTTGGATGTTTGGTTGTGTAACACCAAATTTGTCGATACGCTCTCTTAATACTTTGTAAGCACTTTCAACAGACTCATCAACTTTTCTTTTAATTACTTTTTGAACTTGCGAATCAGACATTTGAAAATCGATTCCACCTTCTCCTTGTAAACTTCTGTTTGCAAAAATATCAGGTGAAGCTAATCTCACTGTTCCGTTTGAATTGGCTTCAAAAGCTTCAAAAAACTTATTTAAATAGGTTTTGTTTCCTTCTAAATTTGCAGATGCATCAGCTAATGATTTATTAAATACCGGATTTTTAGAATTGTTAGCTAAACCTTTCAAAACATCTTTAATAGAAATTTGAAGAATCACGTTGATTCCTCCTTCTAAGTCAAGACCTTTATTAAGTTGTTTGTTTTTTACTTCATTATAAGTAAAATCCGAAAAACCAAGGTTCAACACTTTTTCTTTACCAATAGAATCTAAATATTTTAATTCTTTGTCAGGATTATCCCCTGCAAAGGCTTTAGCTTCACTTTTGACATTATTTGCCACAAAAGTGAAAGAAAGTTGGTAAATACTTACCAATGCAAATAGAATTGCGAAAAATTTAATAAGTCCTTTATTCTGCATTATTACTAAAAATTAATTATGTTTTATTGTTTGTTTTTGGTTTTAAATTCCCTAAAAATAAGCCCTGACATGAGTTCTTAAAACTAAAAAATCGAGATCACGAATTACAACATTTTTTTTAAACCGAGCAAATATATAATTCTCGAAATGATTAACCAATTTATTTATTAATTAATCTTAAAAAAAAGACTGCAAAAGTGCAGTCTTCTCCTTTTTTTTCGAAAATCGTTATACTAAAATCGATTTTAAAGCGTCATTCATTCCACGAACTGCATCTGCGCTTTTAGCAAATAAAGCTTTCTCCTGCTCGTTTAATTTGATGTCTAAAATTTCTTCTACCCCGTTTTTACCTATTATACAAGGCACTCCTATACATATATCATTTTGACCATAT
Source organism: Flavobacterium sp. CSZ (assembly GCF_015350725.1). Classification (NCBI taxonomy): domain Bacteria; kingdom Pseudomonadati; phylum Bacteroidota; class Flavobacteriia; order Flavobacteriales; family Flavobacteriaceae; genus Flavobacterium; species Flavobacterium sp. CSZ. The sequence continues at coordinate 242,252 of NZ_JADKPQ010000007.1, read as the reverse complement.
TCGCCTTCAACAAAAACAGAACATGCAATCATTTTTTTCTGATCGTTTAAAATACTATCTACAAGAAAAGCAACAGAAGCTCCCGGCGCATACCAGGCTGATGTCCCTAAAAGACCTGTAAGTGTAGCTCCTCCTACCATTGTATCAGCAGCAACTTTTTGTAATACTTCTTCTGAAAGAAATTCTGTTACCGGAATTCCGTTATAAGAAGCCAAACGCGTTAAAGGAATCATCGTAGTATCACCATGACCTCCAATAACCATTGCCGAGATATCATTTGCAGGTTTATCAAGAGCCAAAGAAAGATATGTTCTGAAACGAGAGCTATCTAACGCTCCACCCATACCAATAATTCTGTTTTTTGGTAATCCTGTCGCTTTTAAAGCTAAATAAGTCATAGTATCCATTGGATTAGAAACTACAACAATTATAGTATTTGGAGAAAATTTCAATACATTTTCAGCAACTGTTTTTACAATTCCTGCGTTTATACCAATCAATTCTTCACGAGTCATTCCTGGTTTTCTTGGAATTCCTGATGTAATCACTACTACATCACTTCCGGCAGTTTTAGAATAATCATTGGTTACTCCAGATACTTTGGTATTAAAACCTGTATTTGTTGCACATTGCATAATATCCAACGCTTTCCCTTCGGCAAAACCTTCTTTAATATCCAACAACACTACTTCGCTTGCAATTCCTCTATAAGAAATAACATCTGCACATGTAGCTCCAACATTTCCTGCTCCTACAATGGTAACTTTCATATTTTATACTTTATCGGTTATTAATTAATTTGTGTATTTAATAAATCGACAATTCGTTTAATGGTCTAAGTAAATTTAAACAATTAAACGAATTGATGATTAAAATTTATTATGCATCGATATTAGCGTAAACGGCATTTTTCTCGATAAATTCTCTACGTGGCGGAACTTCATCTCCCATTAACATTGAGAAAACTCTATCGGCTTCAGCCAAGCTATCAATAGTTACCTGACGTAAAGTTCTAAAACTCGGATCCATTGTAGTTTCCCATAATTGCTCCGCGTTCATCTCCCCAAGACCTTTATAACGTTGAATAGCAGCACTGCCCCCCATTCTTTCGTTTGCCTGATCGCGCTGAACGTCGTTCCATGCATATTCTTTTTTGTTTCCTTTTTTAACTAAGTATAAAGGTGGTGCTGCGATATAAACGTGACCTTCTTCGATCAGTTCTTTCATGAAACGGAAGAAGAACGTTAATATTAAGGTAGAAATGTGACTACCATCGACATCGGCATCACACATGATGATTACTTTATGATATCTTAGTTTTTCAAGATTTAAGGCTTTACTATCTTCTGCAGTACCAACGGTAACTCCCAAAGCGGTAAAGATGTTACGAATCTCTTCGTTTTCGAATACTTTATGATGCATCGCTTTCTCAACATTCAAAATCTTACCACGTAATGGCAAAATCGCCTGAAAGTTACGGTCACGGCCTTGCTTGGCCGTTCCACCCGCCGAGTCTCCCTCGACAAGGTAAACCTCACATCTTGCAGGATCCTGCTCAGAACAATCTGAAAGTTTTCCCGGTAATCCACCGCCACCCATAACGGTTTTACGCTGTACCATTTCACGTGCTTTTTTAGCAGCGTGACGGGCTTGTGCAGCCAAAATTACTTTTTGGATAATGATTCGGGCATCATTTGGATTTTCTTCCAGATAATTCTCTAACATTTCTCCAACTGCCTGAGAAACCGGAGAAACCACTTCTCTGTTGCCTAGTTTTGTTTTGGTTTGTCCTTCGAATTGTGGTTCAGCAACTTTTACCGAAATAATAGCTGTTAATCCTTCACGGAAGTCATCTCCTGCAATTTCGAATTTCAGTTTATCGAGCATTCCCGATGCATCTGCGTATTTCTTAAGGGTTCTTGTTAAACCACTTCTAAAACCTTGTAAATGCGTTCCTCCTTCGTGCGTATTGATATTATTTACGTATGAGAAAATATTCTCTGTATAACTTGTGTTGTAAATCAAGGCAACCTCAACTGGAATTTCACCTTTTTCGTGATCCATGCTGATAACGTGAGAAATAATTGGTTCACGGTTACCATCTAAATAACGGATGTATTCTTTAAGACCTTCATCTGAATGAAAAACTTCAACTTTAAATTCGCCTTTTTCATCTACTTCTCTTTTGTCTGTAAAGGTGATTGTAATTCCTTTATTCAGGAAAGAAAGCTCACGCATACGAGCTGACAGAGTATCATAAGAGAATTCTATAGTTTGGGTAAAAATGGTATCATCGGGGTAAAAAGTCTGACGTGTACCTCTTTTATCTGTTTCTCCAATTTGTTTAACAGGGTATATTGCTTTACCTCTTTCGTATTCCTGCTCGTAGATTTTACCTTCTCTAAAAACAGTGGATTTCATATGAACTGAAAGTGCATTTACAACTGAAACCCCAACACCGTGTAAACCTCCGGAAACTTTATAAGAATCCTTATCGAATTTACCTCCGGCTCCAATCTTGGTCATTACTACTTCAAGTGCCGAAACACCTTCTTTTTTATGTAAATCAACTGGAATACCACGACCGTTATCTTCAACTGTTACTGAACCGTCTTCGTTGATTGCAACACCAATGGTATCACAATGTCCTCCCATCGCCTCATCAATAGAGTTATCAACAACCTCATAAACCAAATGATGTAGCCCTCGAACTCCCACATCTCCAATATACATCGATGGACGCATTCTTACGTGCTCCATTCCTTCTAATGCCTGAATACTATCTGCTGAATAATTGTTCTTCTTGATTTCTTCGCTCATATAATTTATTCTAAAAAATGTAATTATTGTCTAACACGCAAATATATAAAAACGCAAATTATATATCCGTTAAAATACCATTTAAAGCACTTAAGTTATTAACATATTATCAAAAAAAGTCTAATAAAACAACCACAATCAATTTTAAAATGGATTTTTTTAAAATTCTCAATAGTAATAGAAAATTTCAACCCCGAAGCACCGGGATGAATTCTGAATTTCAATACTTAAAACACTTTAAAAACAAAATCCGAAACGACAATTTAATGTCATTTCGGATTTTGGAATTTGGAAATTTCAACATTGAAATTTTCCTTTTTTTTATTATTTCTTATTAAAATCTCCTGCGTAAACTGAAGTCATTTTATCCAGACTTAAATACTTTCTTAAGGCTGTATTTACCTCTTCGACTTTTAACGCTTTTATTTTAGTTTCTAATGTATCATAATCTTCTAACGGAATTCCGTATTGCAAATAAGTGTTTACAAGATTCATTAAAGTATCATCACTACCCAATCTTGTTTTTCTTTCATTCTGCCAACTCACCAGGTTTGCTTTTAGCTCATCAGCTGTAAAACCATCTTTCAATGCTTTTGCAATTTCCTCTTTTGTAGCGGTTTGAACAGCATTCTTTTTAGTCGGATTTAAAAAAGCATAATACGACCATGAAGCAACATCACTTGTAACAGGCACATCAATAAATGAACCTGCTCCGTAACTTATCCCTTCTTTTTCTCTTAATCTCATCGGAATTCTTGCACTTAAAAATCCTCCGCTTCCTAATATTTCATTAGCCATTACAAATGCAGGGTAATCTGTACTGCTTCTTGTCATTTTAAAACCAATTCTACCAAGCGCTACCGCATTTTCTTTATCTGGAGTTATAAAATCCTTATCTGATACTTTTGTTTCAAAATAAGTAGGTTTAGCTAATTCATATTTTGATTTTGAATTCCATTTTCCAAAAGTATTTTCTAAAATCTCAACTGTAGATTTTCCTTCTAAATCTCCTACCACACTTCCAACTCCATTATTTCCTCCCAGAATGTTTTTATAAAAATCTACAATTTCAGTTTGCTTGATTTTTTTAAATGCATCTATTTGTTCCTGAAGCGTTGGTGTATAAAAAATACTTCCTTTAGGGTAATTTGTCGTTTGTCTTGAAAGTTCCGTAAAAGCAACTGATTGGGGATCATTAAGATTTGCCTCTAAATAAGTGTTGTATTCACTGATTGTCTTTGTCAACTCATTTTCCGGAAAAGTTGAATTTGTCAGTAAATCGTTTAAAATTTCCATTACTTCTTTAAAATTCTCTTTGTAAGTACTAATATTTACTGATAAAGTTTGTCTTGTAAAATTAAAATAAATACTTGATTTTAATTGATCTAAGCGATCGCTGATTTGTTCTTTAGTTCTTGTTTTCGTTCCTGTTTTTAACAACTGAGCCAAAATTCCTCCAGTATCTGATTTTCCAGTTAAATCCTTTTCGTTACTTACAGGAAACTGAAAACTAGCCTGAACCTTCCCGCCTTTTATTTCTTTTTTGATCAAGCCATATTTTGCACCATTGCTCAGTTTACCTTCTACAAAATTTTGTTTTAAGTTTTTGATAGAAGCTTCAAAAGCAGCCGCTTCTTTCTCTAAAGCTTTTCCTTTGTAATCTTTGGTTAAAGCCAGTAATTGCTCATCTGTATATTCTGCGGGTTTTACTCTTTGCTCATCTTTAGAGGGAATAAAAACCCCTACGGTTCTATTATTGCTTCTAAAATACTTTTCGGCCACTCTTTGTATATCTTCTTTTGTCAGGTTTTCCACAGCATCTCTATACAAAAATCCCAATCTGTAATCTCCCGCTCCAATAATCTCAGTAAGATTTATGGCAAACGAAATGGTATTGTTTTTTATACCTTCAATTTGTTTGATAATTTTTGCCTTAGCCCTGCTTACATCTTCATCTGTGTATTTGGTCGATCCTATTTTATCCAGTTCAGATCTTACAATGTCTTTAGTCGCTTTTACGTCTTTATCATTAGGAACTGCAACGCCAAAATACATAAAACTCGCATCTCGGGTTGTTGGCTGCCAAAAATAAATACTGGATACTTTTTGCGTTTCTACCAGCGTTTTATACAAATAACCTGATGGATCAGCGGTTAAAATCTCTCCTAAGGCATCAAGCGCTGCATAATCCTTGTCTACATAAGCAGCAGTATGATAGATAGCGCCAATATTTTTACTATCACCGGCCCTGTTTAGCTCCACATATTTTTCTCCATCCTGAGCCGGTTCGATCGTGTAGGTTTTATCCAGTTTTCTTTTCGGTTTTGGAATTGCTCCAAAATACTGTCCCACATATTGCAATGCTTTTTGTTCATCAAATTTTCCGGCAATTATTAAAGTTGAATTATCGGGCTGATAATATTTCTCATAAAAAACCCTAAGCGTATTTGCTTTCACGCGTTCGATATCTTCTTTACTTCCAATGGTACTTCTTCCGTAATTATGCCATACATAAGCAGCAGAAAGAATCCTTTCCTGCAAAACACCATCCGGATTATTTTCACCTATTTCGAATTCATTTCTTACTACAGAAAATTCCTTATCAAGATCAGTCTGCAAAATAGTCGCGTTGATCATTCGATCCGCTTCCATTTCAATACTCCATTTTAGATTCTCGTCACTTGATGGAAAAACTTCATAATAATTCGTTCTGTCTAGCCAGGTTGTACCGTTAGCATTTCCTCCTTTATCAGAAAGCATTTTTTTAATATCTCCTAAATTTTTAGTACTTTTAAAAAGCATATGTTCCAGCAAGTGGGCCATACCTTTTTCGCCATAACCTTCGTTTCTGGAACCTACGTTATAAACAATATTTACAACCATATTGCTTTGGGAAGCATCCGGAATCAAAAGAACTTTCAATCCGTTATTCAGCGAATATTCTTTTACACCTTCGACATTTTTAATGTATTTTGGAGCTTCTGTCTTTTTCTGTGCATAAACACAAGACAATGAAACAAGAGAACAGCATAAAACACTGCTTAGCAATAAGTTTCTCATAGATTATGGTTAAAGGATTAGTTTTTTTGGTAACCAAATATAGTTTTTTTCCTAAATACCATACATCAATATTAACTTACTTTTAGTAATTTACGGTAACCCGTAATGATAAAATTTACGCACAAAAAAATCCGAAATAAACACTTTAAATGCTCTTTCGGATTTTATATTATTTTAATCCAAATTAGAATTTGGAATTTATTTTTACTGGAATTTAAAACATTAAACTTCTACTCCGGATTTTACGCTTTCGAAATTTCCTTTTAAGTGAGCTGCATTAGCCCTTCCACTTGGATCCTGGTTTTCCTGCCATTTGGGAATCCATTTTCGAACGGTTTGCGCCGCGCTAACCTGTGGATAAAATTTATGGAAAATAGACCTGTAAAGATACGCTTCTTTGGTCGTTGGCGAATTATACGGAAATTCTGCACTTGCTCCTGCCAATTGCTCGTCTGAAATCTGTGTTGCGCAATACTCGATCAATTCATCGATCCAATTGTATCCTACTCCATCAGAAAATTGCTCTTTTTGTCTCCATAAAACTTCAGCTGGCAAATAAGGATTTTCAGCTGTATCGAATGCTTTTCTTAAAATGTATTTTTCGACACCATCGTATGTTTTGGGCTGTTTTTCTTCGGTTTTAATTCGAATAGCAACATCTAAAAAATCTTTGTCTAAAAACGGAATTCTGGCTTCTAATCCGTGCGCCATAGTTGTTTTATCGGCACGTAATAAATCGGCAGTAAATAACTTCTGGACTCTTTCGATCGTTTCATCCTGAAATTCTTCTGCAGATGGAGCATTTCTAAAATACAAATGACCTCCAAAAACCTCATCGGCACCTTCACCCGAAAGAATTACTTTAATTCCCTGATCGGCTATGGCTTTCGACAATAAATACATTGGAACCCCGGATCGTACTGAAATGATATCGTAAGTCTCGATATGATAAATTACTTTTTCTAAAATAGCAACACCTTCTTCTACCGTAAAATGTATTTCGTGATGTTCGGTCCCTAAAAATTCAGCAGCTTTTCTTGCCACAGCATTATCAGGCGAATCTGCATCAAGACCAATAGAAAACGAATGTAGCTTTTGCCCGCTATCTTTTAATATTCGCGATGCAATTGCTGATGTCAATGAAGAATCCAAACCTCCGGAAAGCAATACGCCAACCGGAACTTCGCTCATTAAACGTTTACGCGTAGCCTCGATTAATGATTGGCGAACCAAATCCAGGTCTAAAGATTTATTCGCATTCGAATGATCCTCATAGTCCGGATTATAATATTTTACAAAACCTGTTTTACCGGTATAATAATGTCCGGGAGGAAAAGTCGAAAATGACTTACACTGATCTGCAATTGATTTCATTTCTGAAGAGAAATAAATTCTTCCTCTTTCGTCCAGTCCATAATACAAAGGTTTAACACCTACAGCATCTCTTGCCGCAATGTAATTATCACCATCGATAATCACAAAAGCAAAATCGCCATCAAGCATATTACAAAATTTGTATCCAAATTCTTCGTACAAATGCACAATTACTTCAGAATCTGATTTTGTTCTAAAAGTATGCTCTTTTAAAACTGTATCTTTTAATTCCTGGTAGTTATAAATTTCTCCGTCATGCACCATCCAGGCTTTATTTGTTCCCTGAATAGGCTGCTTACCTGATTTAAGATCGATAATTGATAGACTTTCATGACAAATAATACTGCCATTTTCCATAATATGCAAATCACTTTCATCAGGACCACGATGCGACATTCTTGAAGAAAGCTCTTTTACGAGTTGCGGGTCTTTTCCTTTACCAATAACAGCCAATAATCCAGACATACTATTCTATTTTTTTATTTCTTTTAATTTTACTCACAACTAAAAGAGGTAAGCCTAATACAAAACCTTTTATAGTCCTCTAATTTTCAGCTAAACCAAATATTAAATTCCGCTTTTATATACTCATATCGCTACAACATAAGCGATTTAATATTATTTCGGCGAATGCCAAATATAAAAAAGAAACTTAAATAATTATTGAAAAATAATTTTAAGTAACTGAAATAATATAATTTAACATTATAAGACAAGAAAAACGCTCTCAGCATTGAGAACGTCTTTCGGAAATATAATATATACTAATTCTAAAAATTCCTGTTTTTATGCTTTCGCGTAAGCGTCATCATGTACACTTGCTACAGCTCTTCCTGATGGATCGTTCATGTTTTTGAAAGCTTCATCCCACTCCAAAGCAATTTTTGTACTACAAGCCACACTTGCTTCCTGCGGCACACATAATGCTGCTGCATCACTTGGGAAGTGTTCTGCAAAAATCGAACGGTAGTAATATTCTTCTTTAGAAGTTGGGGTTTGCAATGGGAATTTATATTTCGCATTTGCCAATTGCTCATCGGAAACTTCTTTGGCTACCACTTCTTTCAAAGTATCAATCCAGCTGTATCCTACTCCATCAGAAAATTGTTCTTTTTGTCTCCATGCTACACTTTCAGGAAGCATATCTTCAAAAGCTTTACGAACTACCCATTTTTCCATTGGGTGTTCTTTGTTGATCATTTTATCTTGTGGATTGATGCGCATGGCAACATCCATAAATTCTTTGTCTAAGAACGGTACACGACCTTCGATTCCCCAGGCTGCCAAACTTTTATTAGCACGTAAACAATCGTACATATGAAGTTTACCTAATTTACGAACGTTTTCCTCGTGAAATTCTCTTGCGTTTGGTGCTTTGTGGAAGTATAAATATCCTCCGAATAATTCATCTGCACCTTCACCAGAAAGAACCATTTTGATTCCCATTGATTTAATAACTCTCGCCATTAGCCACATAGGAGTTGATGCTCTAACTGTAGTTACATCATATGTTTCTAAGTTATAAATTACATCACGAACTGCATCTAAACCTTCCTGAATGGTGAATTTGATTTCGTGGTGAATTGTTCCGATATGTTTTGCCACAACCTGAGCTGCTGCTAAATCAGGAGAACCATCTAATCCTACTGAGAAAGAGTGCAATTGCGGGTACCAGGCATCGGTCGTATCATCTGACTCAATACGTTTTTGTGCAAATTTTTTGGCTACAGCCGAAGTAATAGACGAATCTAAACCTCCAGAAAGTAAAACTCCGTAAGGAACATCACTCATTAATTGTCTGTGAACTGCTGCTTCAAGTGCTTCTTTAATTGCAGTAATACTTGTTTCATTGTCTTTTACCGCATCATATTCTGTCCAGTCTCTTTTGTACCATTGTACAAATTCACCGTCTTTGCTTGTCATATAATGTCCCGGAGGGAATAATTGAATTTTTGTGCAATATCCTTCTAAAGCTTTCAATTCAGAAGCTACATAAAAAGTTCCGTGCTGATCCCAACCAATGTACAATGGAATAATTCCCATATGGTCACGAGCGATAAAGTACTCATCTTTCTCAACATCATAAATCGCAAATCCGAAGATTCCGTTCATTTCATCTACAAAGTGAGGTCCTTTTTCTTTGTAAAGCGCCAAGATAACTTCACAATCACTTTCTGTCTGAAAGTTATACTTTCCTTCAAATTGTTTACGCAATTCTCTGTGGTTGTAAATCTCACCATTTGCAGCCAAAACCAATTTTTTATCTTCTGTAAATAAAGGTTGTTTTCCTGAAGCTGGATCTACAATTGCCAAACGCTCGTGAGAAAGAATTGCTTTATCATTGCTATAAATTCCGCTCCAGTCCGGTCCACGGTGACGAATGATTTTAGACATTTCTAATACTTGAGGTCTTAATGTTTCGGCTTTTTGTTTTAGATCAAAGGCACATACGATTCCACACATAACTATATATTTTTTATTATAAATTTTATTTTGATAGGGCAAAGATGCATTAATGGTTACAATTGAAAAACATAAATATTCATTTCAGTTATAATTTAAAAGCGAAAAGTTGTTTTTACATATAAAATGTAAAATTTTAACCCAAAAAAAAGGCTCAAACTTGAAAATTTCAATTTAGAACTAAAACAAAGCACAAAACACAAGGTTTTAAAGAGATCTTTGAATTAAATTTTATGATATTTAAAAATCATTGAAAGATTAACAAAGAGAAGAAGAAATATCGTTGAGGAACTGTTGTTTTTGTCAATCTTGTCGTTTTTGCCATACTTTACAGTTATCTCACCTTTCTGATTGTTAAGAAGAATTATTCTTTCCTCTGAATGAAATATTCTGTGCTTACTTAAACTTTGTCAAAGTTCTTGGTCGATTATTTTTACAGACTAATCAACGTTTTGAATCGTGTAATGCGTCTTATTAATCTCAAAAGTAAACCCCACTTTATTTCCCATTAAATGAGATCCCAAAGGAGATTGCGGAGAAAGTGCAATAACATTGATTCCATCAATTGCAATTTTAGGAAGCGCAACACTTACATACAAATAGATTCCGTTGGCTTTTACCAAACTTCCAGAAATGATATTTTCAGTTGTTTTTAAAGCGTCAATTTTATCCAGAATCGCTTTTTGAGTAATCGCTTCTTTTAGTTTATTAGTAAGTTTTTCCTGTTCGATATGCATCATCGACAAAGCAGTTTCATGCTTATCCCCGGCAGAACCTTTTGCATCGTTTTTAGAATCTTCGGTCAAAGCCGAAATCATGTCCCTGAAAACATCTATTCGGTCCTGAACCATTTGCAGGTAATGAGAATGTATTTTTTGTTTGAATTCCATAGGTTGTCTGCCACAAAGGCGCTAAGTTGCAAAGATCGTAAAAAAAAGTTAGCCACAAATTCACGAATTATTTTTAACTAAATTCGTGAATTGGTGGCCTGAAACTTTATAAAAAACCTTTGTGGCTTAGCGCCTTTGTGGCAAGAACTTAAAAATCGAATTTATAATTTGCTCCCACTAATACCTGAAATCCTTGTACTGGATAATTCAGCCATTTTTCGTACGCCTGGTTTCCAATATTATTCAACTTCAGGAAACAAGTCAAACGTTCGTTGTATTTGTATCCTAAATGCGCATTGGCATCAAAATAGCTTTTTAGAGTTGTAATCACCGGATCAGTTCCTAAATCTAAGTTCGATTGCATGTCTTTACGTTCTCCTACAAAGAAAACATTCAAACCTGCATACCATTGTTTGGTAATGTTTACATCAAGATTTGAACTTATTTTCATTGATGGTAAATTCCACGCTTCGATACCATCGTATTTATAACTATTAAAAGTTCCGTTGATTCCAAAAGATATATTTCTTGAAAAATCAGCTTTCAATTCTCCATAGAAACGAAATGTTCTTACGTCATCATACACCACTGCAAAAGAGTTTCCGAAAGCATAATTCTGATTCGAGAAATCTTCTGTATAATCGTTGCCTTTGTATAATGCTTTGTCTTTTTCATTCAGGTATGAACCCGTAAGATTATAATTGATATTGTTGGCCAATTTACCTTTTAAACCTGCAAAAACAGTGTATTGATTACTAGTTGGTCGCATGTTTAAAGTTGGCGACAAAAACGGATTATCATTTACAAAATCGGCATAAGAATTTTGTTCTAAACTACCATTTACTCCTGTGTAGAAAATCATTAAATCGCCTACTAATTTGTATGAAGCGTTTACTTTTGGATAAATATAAAATTTGTTTCCGCTGTTCTCAGAATCCAAACCGTAGAACAATCCTGCTCCTAGTTCTAATGTCCAGTCGTTTTCAAGAATTACAAAACTTGGCTCAATACCAAAATTAGTTAAACTGTATTTTAAAGGACTTGTATTATCACGCGCATAATTATGCTCGAAAGATCCGCTTACGTGATCCACAATAATATTAGTATTAATGGATTGATCCATTACTTCTACCTTGAAAGAAGGCTTTACATAAAAGCGATTTTCTGAAGAAGAGAAACTATCTGAAAAATGTGTGAATTTAGTGGATATTTTACTAAAGATTCCTTCATTAAATTCGACATTTCCACCCAATGAAATCGTATTATAAGAATGATTTGGACTAATCCCCCGAATTAAATCATCACGAGTTTGTCCTGCCAAAGTCGAACCAAAATCAGCTGGTAAACCGTACCAGTTATACACCTGGTTTTGATAACCCAAATCAACATTCCATGACATATCGCGATTGTTTACACCGTAACCTACATTTAATGCCGTATCATAAAACTCATCATTTAAATCTACATCTTTGATTCCGCCTTGCGAAGAGTGGTGACGAAACATTCCTGCCACGTAATCATTGTTTCCTAAATCCTGATTCACGAATAATTCAGCATTTAGAGTTCCGTAATTCCCAACTCCTAAAGTGGCATAATTATTAAACAGTTTTTCTCTTTTTGATTTCTCAACACCTTCCGCTTTTCCTTTTGACGGCGTAAATGTAGATGCCACAGGAACCGAGAGAATACTATACTTGATAGTTTCTTTCGGCTGATTTCCGGTATCGTCAAGCGAAGGAGTTTCTTTCACTTTAAATGCATCCGAAATTGTTGGCGAATAAGGTTTTACCACATTTACCGTTTCTGTTCCTATAGTTTCCTCTTTTTTCTTTTGAGCAAACGAAAGCTGAACAACAAACAATACTAGTAAAATGATGATTTTATTATGGCAATTAATTTTCATATTTCTTCTTTTTAAGAGTATAGAGTAAAGAATATAGAAAATAGACTATGCTAAATCCTTTTTATTCTACTCAAACTCTTTGTTCTTTATTCTAAAATCTATATTCTATTCTCTTTATTCTTTGTTCTATTTTCTTTATTCTTTATTCTTTATTCTATTATCTTTCAATTAAGCTTCCCACTCGCCTTTGGCTACAAACTGAGCCTTTCCTCCTATTTGAATATCAAAATCATTGTCGGTTAATTTCCCTTTAAAATAAATCTGAGAGGGACGACCCATATAATCTCCCTGATAATTGATCAGTTCAAATTCAGGTTTATGATATTTTAATAGAAAAGCCTGCAAACAAGTACTCGCGCTTCCTGTTGCTGCATCTTCTACCAATTGATTGTGTTCGACACACAACATTCTGCTAAACAATTTCGAACCCTCCAAATAATAAAAGTATAAACCTCTGTGTGCTGTTTTGCAATTCTTTTTAAGCCATTTGTCGGTTTTATCTTTGTCTAAGACTAAATTTTCCAACGCTCTTTTACTGCTTAATCCAACCATTACAAAAGCGCTTCCGGTCGTTACTTCCTGAATAGGAAACTGATTTTCAAAATCGTGATTTTTTAGATTACTAAATACTGTAATATCTTCTTTCGAAAAAATATCCCAAAATTTCGGCTGAGCAGCTTTTAACCAAATCAAACCTTCCGATTGATGAATTGCAATGGGTCCAATTGGAACGTTTAATTTTATATTCTCCGGCGAATTATCAAATATTTTATTTATCAAAACCCATGAAGTTCCAATTATCGGATGTCCCGCAAATTGCATCTCCTGAGATGGTGTAAATATTTTTATCTCGGCTTTATTATTTTCTTTATCAAGTTTGGTGATAAAAGTGCTTTCGGCGAAATTAATTTCACGCGCAATTTGCTGCATTTCTGCCGAACTTAAATTCCCTGCATCCATAAAAACAGCCAATTGATTACCGGCATATTTTTTATCCGCAAAAACATCAACTATGTAAAAAGGTAAACTCATTATTTTTCTTTTTTTTTCTTAGAAAATAGAGAAAAGACTTTTCAGCAATCTTTCTTCTTGCCTCTTTTTTTCTATTTTCTGCATTCTATGCTCTTTATTCTTATTTATTAATCGAAGAATTTGTCTTAGACTCTTCTGCTTTTATAGCTGCCAACTCTTTTTTAGCTTCTTCGACAACATCCGGATAATCAGTGAAATTGTTGATTACGTTATCTAAAATATAAGTTGCCTGATAACTGTCTTTTAGTCCGTAGAAGTTTTTCGCCATCAACACCAAACTTTTCGCTCCGTAATATTTATAAGCCGAATAATTTTTAGCCAATTTTTGAACTGAAACGTTCGAAGCATCAAACTTGCTTTCTTTCGTTTTAAAATAAGCATCGTAATACAACGCTTCTGCTGCTAATTCTCCTTTTGATGTTGTTGATAATTTTGCGTAAGCTGCTTTCGCTTTGTCTTCATCTCCTGTTTGCATTGCAGCACGTGCTACGATAATTTGTGCGTCGGCTTTTACGTTTGTATCTGCTTTTGCATTTTGCAATACCTTATCTGCATAGGTAACCGAGTTATCATAATCTTTCTTGTCGTAGTAACATTTCATTAAGTTCGCTTGCGCAAAACTTTTATTTTGAGCTGAATCAGCTTCGTCATCTAAGCGTTTTAAGACCGGAATCGATTTATCGCAATCTTTTGCTTTTAAATATATCTGTGCTAACTTCATTAAGGATTGCTCTGTGAATTCGCTTCTTGGCTGATCGATTACATATTGGTAATTGGCTACCGATTTCGTCTCTGAACCTTCCGTATAATACAATTGTGCCAAGTAGAAATTAGCCTCTAATGAATGAAGTCCTGATTGAAATTTATTGATATAACCTGTAAAACCAGTAATAGCCAGTTTGCTGTTATTTTGGCTGTATTGTTTAAAAGCGGCATCATAAGTATCATTATCCAATTCAGCATCTGTAACAGCAACGAAATCTAATGTACGAACCCAGGTTGCATATTCATCTACTTTTCCTGAATCTACATAAATCAATCTCGCTGTAGAAACTGCTTCTAAAGCTTCGGGAGTTTTTGGGAATTCAGCAGCTACTTTTTTGAATTTAGTCAAAGCCAGAGCATCACGATCTGAGTTGTAATAAATCAAACCTTGTTTTAAAATTGATTTTGAAGTAAAAGCTCCGTTTTTATATTCAGAAATTAACTGATCATAGGTTTTAAGCGCCTGATCGTTCTTTTTCTCTGCGGCATACGTATTTCCTAATTCATACAATGCATCGTCGCGATATTCTGATTTTTTATACATCAAAAGGAAATTGTTCAGCTCATCAATTTTCTTATCATTTTTAGACATGAATCCATAAGAAATCGCTTTTTGAAACTGAGCATAATCAGCATCAACGCCTCTTGCTTCGATGGCTTTGGCGTAAGCTTCATTGGCAGCAGTATATTTTGAATTTACAAAACGGCAATCTCCCAAACGCAAATACGAATCATTCAGACGAACTTTATCTTCTTTTGAATTGTCGATTTGTGCCTGAAATGAATTTCCTGCTTGATCGTATTCTTTTAGTTTAAAATAGGTGTATCCAATATTGTAATTGATGTTTTTATATTCATCAGTTGATTTGGCTGCAGCCAATCCAGCAAACTGTTTGTAGCTCAATAATGCATTTTGAAAATCGGCAGTAACATATTCTGTTTCTGCTTTCCAGAAAGTGGCGCGGGCTGTAAACTCAGGAGTTTTTTGTTCGCTGATCGCGCTTTTAAACATTTTTCCCGCTTCCTGATAATTCGATTCATTATACAATTCTAGTCCTCTATAGAAAAGTACTTTTTGATACGCAGCTTTATTTTCTGCCGATCTGTTTTTTTCCAATAAAGTCAAAGCTTCTTTGTAGTTTTTAGTCGAGATATAAGAATCAACCAATAATTTTTCTACTTCAGATCTGCTTGAATTGTTTGGATATTTTTTCAGGAAATCAAGTAAAATTGCCGGAACAGTCTGATACGCATTACCAATATCATAACTCACTTTGGCATAATTCAAAGCCGCATCTTCCTGAATTTGTGCATTAAAATCCATTTCAGATGCATTTTTAAAAGCGTTTAAAGCTTCTTGTTTTTTGCCCGTATTCAAATAAGCCAAACCTAAGTGGTAATAGGCATTTTGAGCTACGAAATCTTTTCCTTCAATGATTTTATTGAACTGGGAAATCGCTTTTTCATACTCTTTTTGCTCATAATAGGCATAACCTAACTGGTAGAAATCGGTATTATTCCATTTTCCTTTTTTACCTGCATATTGCTCTAAAAACGGAATTGCTTTGTCGTATTGTTTTAAATTGAAATAACTTTCGCCGATGATTTTATTTAGTTCTGATTTTTCAAGTTCATTCGATTTAGACATTGCTTTTTGTCCCAAATCAATTGCTTTTTGGAAATTTCCTAACTTGAAATTCATATCAGCCTGATAATACGAGAGCTTCTCTTTGTATTTTTCTTCGCCCGAAACTTCATCAAAATATTTGGTTGCTTCTTTGTAATCATCACCTTCATAGGCCATGAAACCTAAATAATATTTGGCCTGAGAACCAAATTCAGAAGAATTCACCACTTTATTAAAATAAGTTGTCGCTTCTTTTTTCTTTTTGGCATTGAAATAAGCATAACCTTTCTGGAAATTAAATTTATCCGAGTCTGATTTGCTCATGTAACTTTCATCTACTTTATCAAACCATTGGAGCGCTTTTGGGTAATTTCCCTGCTCGAAGAAATACTGTGCAACCTCGATATAAGCCTGATTTTGTTTGGTGCTTGTCGGATAATCGGTTACGAATTTTTCCATCAAAGCATCAGCATTTGCTTTATTGGTTCTAATGGCACAATTGGCGATATAATAAGCACAATCTGACTGAACTTCTTCGGTCGTAGCGTTGTTTTTTACATGTTCGAAAATAAGTTGTGCCGAGGCATATTGTTTGTCATTATATAAAGCCAGTGCTTTGTCAAATTCCTTTAAATCGTAAGTGTAAATAGCTGATTTTTGTGCCGAAACTATGGTCGAAAAAAGGATAATTGGTAATAAAAAGAACCAGGAAAGTTTACGCATTTTAATTATATTTAGTATTCAAATGTATCATTTTATACCGTTTATAACGAAACGTTTCAGCCTTTTATTATGAACAAATATTTTAATGGTTGTTATAAAACAGCTTATTAGACTCCAAAATATTGGTTCTCAAACTTTCTGAGCTATAATTGTTTTACCAATATTAAAATTCTGTTTATTTTTATTGTCACAGATCTCAAAGATTCTCAAAAATTAAATTCAATTTTTCTTTAAAAAAACAGCAAAATCATTCTAATGCTTTTAATCTGTGGCAACTTTTAAAATTTTCTTACTGAAATGATTCAAATTTATTTTGAATCGAAGCGTTATCTTATTACTTTTACCAATCAAATCAATTTATTATGTCACAAACCGTACTATCTCTTAAAGAAGTCACTATATATCAGGAAGGAAGAAAAATTTTATCTCATATTAATCTGGATGTTAACCACGGTGAATTTATCTACATCATTGGAAAAACAGGATCCGGAAAAAGTAGTTTCTTAAAAACTTTATATGCAGATTTACCCTTATCTGAAGGTGAAGGTCACATAGTTGAGTTTGATTTGGCTACTTTAAAAGAAAAAGATATTCCGTATTTGAGACGTAAGATTGGGATCGTATTTCAGGATTTCAAACTACTTCCGGACCGTTCTATAAAAGACAATATGCTTTTTGTTTTAAGAGCAACAGGTTGGGTTGACAAAGAAGGAATGGAACGTAAAATTGATGAAGTTCTGGACAAAGTAGGTATGAAAGAATACGTTAACAAAATGCCGCATCAGCTCTCTGGTGGTGAGCAGCAACGTGTTGCCATTGCAAGAGCTTTGCTTAACGACCCTGAATTTATCCTGGCCGATGAACCAACCGGAAACCTTGATCCTCAAACAAGTTCTGAAGTTCTTGAAGTATTGAAAAAAATCAATGCTAATGGTAAAACGGTTATCATGGCGACTCACGATTATGCTTTATTGCTAAAATTCCCGTCTAAAACATTAAAATGTGAAGACGAAAGAATTTTTGAAGTGGTGCAACGCAGCGTGTAATGCTTTCTATATTAATTCCTACTTATAATTATAATGTTTTTCCGCTTGTTTTAGAGCTTAAAAAACAAGCCGATAATTTAGGAATTCAATATGAAATCCTTGTACAAGATGATCTCAGTAAGGAATTTATTGCTGAAAATTCTAAGATCAATTTATTAGAAAATTGTTCTTTCTCCCTTAATGCAGAAAATTTAGGCAGAGGAAAGAACATCAATGTATTATGCGCTAAATCAAGATATGATTATGTGTTGATTATGGAAGCTGATGCCTTGGCTGAGAATGAATCCTATCTTAAGAATTATACCGAAATACTATCGAAATGGAATCCTGATGTGATTTTTGGCGGAGTTAAATACCCTGAAACTATTCCTTCTAAAGAAAAATTACTGCGATGGAAATACGGTATAAACAGGGAAACGAAATCTTTACAACACCGGCTTAAAAATCAGTACGATTTTGTTTTTACCTGGAATTTACTTTTAAAAAAAGAGATTCTTCTTCAATTCCCTTTTCCGGAATTTATAAAGCAATACGGATATGAAGATTTTATTTTTCTAGAAAACCTACGTTTCAATTCAGTTGCTGTTACTCATATCGAAAATACCTTAATTCACCATAACAACGAAGAGAGTATCGATTTTATAAAGAAATCCGAAAGAGCGGTCAAAAACTTACATCACTTAGTTTACTTTCATAAAATTGATCCTAAAAAAATCAGATTGAGCAAACTTTATGTCATTTTAAATAAACTATATCTTACCGGAATTGTAAAGGCAATATATCTAAAAACAAAGAAACGAATCCTAACTAATTTAACTTCAGAAAATCCGGATTTATATCTACTGGATTTTTATAAATTAGGCTATTATTGTAATCTAAAAAAATAATCGATTATGGTATTTTTTTCCGTTGTCATTCCATTATACAATAAAGCCCGCTATATTGAAAACACTATAAAAAGTGTTCTCAATCAAACCTTTACAGATTATGAAATCATTATAATTAATGATGAATCTACTGATGAAAGCGAAGCTCTGGTTCGTAAATTGAATGACGAGAGAATTCAGATCTTTAATCAAAAAAATCAAGGTGTTTCCGTTGCCCGAAACCTTGGAATAGAAAAATCAAAAGGAAAACTGATCGCTTTTCTGGATGCTGATGATTATTGGTTTTCAAATCATCTCGAAGAATTAGCTCACTTATATCATCATTTTCCTGATTGTGGAATTTACTGTTCACGCTATAAAATTAAAACGTCCAAAAACCACTTTCAAACTCCGTATTATTTTGGTGTAGAGGAATCTTTTCGCGGAGTTGTAAAAGATTATTTTGCCTCAAATATTCCTTTTAGAATTACCTGGACTTCGTCTTTGGCGATACCCAAACAAATTCTTGAAACTTTTAGAGGATTTACGCCGGGTGTAACAAATGGCCAGGACTTGGAATTGTGGACCAAAATTGGAATACAATTTCCCATTGCGATAACCAATAATATTACGGCCATTTACAATAATGATATCCCCGAAAGCCTCGCTAAGAAAAATATTAATTCGATGAACTTAATGGATTTTACGCCATTTAAAAGCGCTGAACAGGAAAATCCTTCTCTAAAAAAGTTTCTGGATTTGTACCGAATAGAATATGGATTTAAATATTATATTTTTGGATATCAAGACAAAAGCTCTTTTTATTTAAAAGATCTCGATAAACAAAATATCAGTTTAAAGATTCGTTTTTTATTGAATATGCCTCCTTTTTGTTTACGCTTTCTCTTTAAATCAAATCGTCTTTTAAAAAAATGGGGAATTAATTTTTCTGTTTATCACTAGAATATTCCAAAAACTCATCAAAATCCCTGATATAATCTTCTTCGATATAAACTTCTGAAGCCACTACCAAACAAACAGATCCCGAAGAAAAATTTTGAAGTTCACGCCAAATTCCCGGATTGATCAATAAACCTTCATAAGGCTTGTTTAAAGTCACGATTTCTTCCTCTTCTCCATCTTTGAGCACCACATCAAAACTACCGCTTAAAGCAACCAAAAATTCCTTAAGCTCTTTGTGCGCATGTCCGCCACGTTCCGAACCGCTTGGCACATCGTACAAATAATAAACGCGCTTAATACCAAAAGGAACAATATCATTTTCGATCACAGAAAGATTACCTCTCGGGTCCTCTATCTTTGGGATGGATAAAATTTGTATTCCATTATTTTTTATTGCCATACTGTAGTTTTTCCAATTTTTGATGTCCTTCTTTTGAACTTTTAAATGCTGATTTAAGCTCACGAAATCTTATTTTTTGTTGTTTTAAATCGAAAAAGAACTTCACAAATATCCAATAAATATAATTGCTTTTGAAAATTCTACTAAACAATGCACCTTGTATATAATATTTTTCTGTGATACTTTTTTTGTCCGAAGATGTAGGTTCTCGATGTTTCACAATAATCTCAGGTTCAAAAACAAGCTGTTGTTTTTTGTTCTTTATATCAAATAAAAAAATGGCTTCTTCTCCCATTTCAAAGACTGCTCCTAACCCGAAATCTTCGTCAAACTTAATTTTAGTTTTATCCAAAATTGTTCGGTTCAGCGTCATTTCTATCGAACTTGTATTAAAAATATCAAAGGCATTCAAATTCGTTTTAGAACGATCAGGATACTTTTTCATCAAACTTCCATCTGACTTTACAGCACAAAAATTGATTGCGGCTACATCCGGAAATTGATTATAAACGTTGATTATTTTAGCAATAAATCCTTGCTGATATACTACATCATCATCAGCAATTACAAGGATTTTTCCAACAGCATTTTCAAGTGCCAAATTCCTGCTTTTGGATAAACCTTTTTCGAAAGAATTTACAACTCTGATCTTAGCATATTCTGATTCTAATTTTTTTCCGACTTGAGTTTGATTAACAATTAAGATTCGGAAATTAGAAAAATGAAGAAAGGGAAAAATTGGAACTAAAAAATCTAATGAATCCTGATTCATGGTAGCAATCAAAATTTCAACATCATTTTCCGTAAAAAAGTTTTCTAGTTTATCTTCCATCTTAGAGCAAATGTAAAAAATACTAAACGAAAAGAATACAATTTAAAACCTGCTCTTTAGTTTTGTTTTTCTATTCAGCAAATCTTAACGCAATCAGGCATAATATTTCTTATTTTTGAATGCTTCAAGAAGCGTTTTGATATTCAACTTTTATGCAAAAAACTCCATTAGTTACCATTATTTGTTTGTGTTACAACCATGAGCAATTTGTAGTTGAATCATTGAATTCAGTTTTAAATCAAACCTATAAAAATATTGAGCTCATTATTGCGGACGATTGCAGTACGGATTCTTCTAAAAAAACCATTAAAAACTGGCTCCAAAACCATCCTGAGATACAATTTATTTGCAACCAAACCAACTTAGGAAATACCAAAACGTTCAATAAAGCATTGAAGATTGCAAAAGGAGATTATGTAATTGATCTTGCGGCCGATGATGTTTTATTGCTAAATTGTGTCGAAAAACAAATCGGTGCTTTTTTAAATTCGGATCAGAAAAAACTAGCTATAGTTTATGGAAATGCCGAAATAATATCAGAGAATAATACGCATCTCAGTTATTATTACGAAGTAAATCCTGAGAAAAAAGTACTAAAAAAAACAGCTACTGGAGATATTTATTCGTCTATATTAGGCCAAAGCAGCATGATTTGTTCTGTTTCTTCGATGGTAAAACGGAAAGTTTTAGAAGAACTAAACGGTTACGATGAAAATCTGGCGTACGAGGATTTAGACCTTTGGATCAGAACAGCCCGAAACTATAACTTTGAATTTATTGATGCGGTTTTGATCCAAAAAAGAGAACTGGAGAATTCATTGGGAAGTCAGTTTTATAAAAAATTCAGTTCCCGAACCCGAAAAATAAATCATTCGACTTATCTTATTATTAAAAAAGCAATTGCATTAAATAAAACAAAAGCCGAAAACAAAGCAATTCTAAAACGAGTGCATCAGGAAATGGTAAAAGCGCAAAAAACGTACGATATTGGGTTGTTTATCAAATATATTCCGTTGGAATTGAAATTGAGGTTTTGATATAAATGGTGTGTTTTTTAAAATAAACTTTTTCTAAAATACACACATAAAACCACTAGATAAATAAAATTATCAAAAGCCTGAGCCATTACAACGCCTTGTATTCCAAAGCATTCCATAAAAACCAAATTCGAAAAATACAAGAGCGCTAGAGAAGATACTTCGGCAATAATAAAAGCTTTGGTTAATTTTTTAGCAAAAAACTCATAGCCTAAAATAAGGAAAGCGACTTTAAAAACATCACCTATAAGCTGCCAGAAGAAAAGTGAAGCAACTGGTAAAAATTCTTTAGTAAACAATACCTGAACGATAAAAAACCGGGCAAAATAAACGACTACTACACCGAGTATAAAAACGGGTAAAATAAATTTATAATATTGCCAAAAAATACTTTTTGTTTCTTTATTCCCCTCTGCTATTGCTAATTTCGGTAAAAAATAAACAGACAATATAGTGCTTACAAAGAGCATATAATACGTTGAAATTCGGGTCATACTTTCCCAAAAACCTGCCTGATAGATACCTAATTTTTCAATAACACTATTTCTCATAGCCAAATAAACCATTGGCCCTAAAACGGATGAAACTATTGCCATTAAAGAGAAAGGCAACAAATCTTTTATAATTTTAAAATCATACAAATGCCACTTTATGGCCTCTAAAAAATTGATTTCTTTTTGTACAAAATAAAAGGTAACCAAAAACAGTAAAGAAGGTGTAATAACAATTGCCAGCAATGCTCCTAATGTTTGAAACTTTAAAATCATGAAAAGAGAAACCAATAATCCAAAAGTATTCCCGATGATATTTACCCAAATTACCTTCTTGAACTGACTTAAACCGTTCAGAACCGCCAATAAAAAAACCGATACCGCATACCAGGGCAAAGCCAACGCCAAGATCTTAAAAACCAGACCATAATCGAAAGTTGAATTTAAAATAGTATTGTTCCAGAAAGAAGCAAAAAAATACAAAATGCCACTTAATATAAGAGCGATAAAAACTAAACTTATAAAAACCGTAGCTAATATTTTTTTTAGAACTTCTTTGTTTTTCTGATTTTCGGCTACATATTTTATTATTCCGCTTTGAAAACCAAGAGTTGAAATACTCTCTAATGAAGTCAAAAAATTGCGCAAATTCCCCACCAAAGCCATTCCGCCGGGACCAACAAAAATGGCTAATATTTTAGAGGTTATTAAACCTATACCAATTTTAATTGCAATACTCAGACTGTTTAAAGAAGTGATTTTAAACAGAGTCGTTTGCGTTATTTTTTTCAGGAAATACAATCTAATATCGATTTAAAACATCAACAATAAAACTCACTTCTTCATCTGTCAAAACAGGACTAATAGGCAGACTCAAAACCTCATTATGAATTTTCTCTGTTATTGGATAAGATAAATTATTCCAGTCCTTAAGTGCTTGCTGTTTGTGCGCAGGAACCGGATAATGAATCACCGTCTGAATATTATTTTCAGATAAATAAGCCTGTAAATCTTCCCTTTTTGAAGTTCTGATCACAAACAAATGGAAAACATGATTATTGGATAAATCCCAAAACGGCAGCGTTATTTTATCGTTTTTAATCTCTGCTAAATAACGTTTTGCAATAATCTGGCGTTTATCGTTATCACTATTTAAATTAGGCAATTTCGCATTCAAAAACGCCGCCTGAAGTTCATCTAATCTTGAATTTACACCAATATATTCATTGAAATACTTTTTATCAGAACCATAATTACGAAGCGAAAAAAGCACTTTTGCCAATTCGGGATCGTTTGTATTTATGGCTCCGCCATCGCCCAAACAGCCTAAATTTTTACCGGGATAAAAACTATACGCCGTAGCTGATTTTAGATTGCTGATTTTAGATTTTAGATTATTTTCCAGCACATCCGTATTTGGAATTTGGAATTTGTTTTTTTTGGAATTCCCAAAAGCTCCATGCGATTGCGCAGCATCTTCAACAACTAGTAAATTATTTCGATTTGCTATTTCATTTATTTTATCCATTTCAGCCAACTGACCGTATAGATGAACCACTAAAATTGCCTTAGTTTTTGACGTAATTTTTTCCTCGATTAAATCCGGGTTGATATTGTAGGTTTCCAATTTTGGCTCAACTAAAACCGGAATCAAATCTGCCTGCAAAATAGCCAGAATACTGGCGATGTAAGTATTTGCAGGAACAATAACTTCATCTCCTTTCTGCAATTTTCCAAGTTGAATATAACCTTTAAAAATCAGGACCAAAGCATCAAAACCATTCCCTACTCCTATGCAATATTTGGTTTGGCAATATTCGGCGAAAGCCTTTTCGAATGTTTCTACTTCTTTTCCTAAAATATACCAGCCATTATCTAAAACCAATTTCAGTTTTTCCTGAAAAGCAGTTTCATAAGGTTGGTTTATTTTTTTTAGGTCCAGAAATGGTATCATTTTATATCAATTTTATAAAAATCCTGATTGTAAACGCTACAGCCTAATTCTTCTTTTTGTTTTAAAAGTCCGGAATGATAGCCGCTTTCATTCTCTTCATTTACAATTCCCATATCAAAAAAGCGTTTGCCTTTTCCTTTGTACTTTTCGATCAAATTAATGAATAAAAAATCAAGTGCTCTTACTCCCTGTCCTTTTTTTGATGTGGCCCCGTATTGCGATTTTATAACATTTTCGGTTTCAAAAATCGTAATTCCGGCAATGATTTCATCGTTTCGACAAACAGAATATTGCCTGATATTTTCGGGGAATTTCTGTTTCAAAAGTGAGATTTCTTCTTTTGAATGAACCGGTTTTACATTGAATTTCTCCAATAATCTCGGCGCTAAAATTTCATCCCAAAAAGGATTAAAATCTTCTTCTTCAATTATATCCAAATCAAGATCTTCAATTTTTCTAAAATGTTTCAGCTTACTTTTAGAAATTTGCAAAGGCAATTCAAGATTAACAGCCAGATTCATTTCTTTTCGCTCTATCACTGCTCCTCTTTTAAACAAGAAAAAGTCAACTTCGTTATTGCCTTCAGGAAAATAAAAGTTTGGAATGGGTTTGTAATAAAAGGTATCAAATGCATTCTCTTTCAAAAAAAGTAAAACGGCGTCTAAGACAGCTTCTACTTTTTCACCTTTCAATTTACTGGCATATACCAATCCGCCGTAGGTAAGTCCCTGATGCGAATAAACAGAATTTCCCACTTTATTGGCAGGCAAAATACTTATGAGCTTTTCGTCCTGATAAACCAAAAGCGAAAAATCTTCAAAACGATCTTTATGATATTCCATAAAATCACGATGAAATAAAAATGTAGCGTTTTTGGCCTGAGCAATAAACTCATTCCAGATTTTACAATCGCTCTGATCGTATTTTTTTACGGTATATTTTGTCATTTATTATAGTTGCTTTTTTTGCCACGAATCGCACGAATTTACACTAATTTTTCTCTGCATAAAATACAAAACAAATATGCGCACATTTTTTGCAGTGGACATGATTCGTGAAATTGGTAGCAAATAAATCTTATTTGTGGTCAAATGCCGGTAAATACCATTTGAATTTTACCGCCAGTAATCGAGCAGTAATAATGACAACCGAGGTAACTAAATACAAAACGTCATCTTCAAGATTGAGTTTTTTTAGCGCAAAAAATACAATTCCGCCAAAAATACAAATCGTAGCATAAATCTCCCTTCTAAAGATCGTTGGGATCTCGGTACACAAAATATCACGGGTTACACCGCCAAAACAAGCCGTCATAGTGCCTAAAGCAATACAAATTACCGGATGCAAACCCGTCATGATACCTCTCTCAAGGCCTATTAAAGTAAAAACACCTAACCCAATTGTGTCAAACAAAAACAAAGAAGTTCTTAATTTGTCAAACTTTTTTCTAAAGAGAATTGCCAATCCAAAACCTAAAATAATAACGTAAACATATTTTAAATCCTGCATCCAGCCCACCGGAGTTCTGCCTATTAAAACATCACGAAGCGTTCCGCCACCTACCGCCGTTACAAAAGCAATGATAAAAACACCAAACGGATCTAGTTTTTTGTGCATTGCCGTTAATGCGCCGGACATTGCAAAAGCCATTGTACCAATAAGGTCTAATAAATGAAACATTTTATTTTTTTTAGGTGCAAAGGTACAAAGGTGCGAAGGTACAAAGACTCAAAAAAGCCAATTATTTTAATTTATTTTGTAACTTTTTTCTTTAATTTTTATTTCTACCTGAGGATTAATTTTTTCAATAGCTTCGATAAACCTTCTTTTATCTTTTGGTGAAATCAGAACTATATCGAATTTATGGTATAAAATTTCAAGCCTGTTAAAAGAAAGCGCAGGAGAACTAATAATATTATAGCTTTCAGAAATTCGTTTAATCTTTTCAATTTCAATTGATAAATTATAAAAAACCCCGCATTTTATGACTAATTTTTTATTTTCGATTATATAAAAGGTCGTCGAAAACATATAGGCAATAAAAATCACTACCAAAAGTATAAAGGAAAAACTAATCCAGTTTTGATCATAAGCTGATCTTACAAGGATTCCTCCAAAAACTAAAACCAAAAAAAGTATAAGCCACAGGTCAATTTTAGATTCAAATTTTTCCATTTACTGCTTATTTTTTTACATAAATTGGACTTCTTTTCAGCAAATAAGTAATAGAATCCATCCAGCTGTCTTTGATATTCAGGAACGGTTTACGACTTTGCGAGTAAATTTTTGTGCCGTTTTTGTACATGTCAAAATAAACCATGTAATTGTAATAAGTAAGATTACTGGCATTGGTAGTCGATACATCGCTCGTTTTTACCTTCTTGTTATTATCGCTCACTTTGGCGCTTCCGCTGCTGTAAGTCGAAGCCGTTGAGCCTTCGGTAAGGGTAAACGAAACTTTTGCGGCAATAATATTATCCACTCCCAGAATTTTTTGAAGATCTTCTATTGGGGTTTCATCAATATTTTTATAATCAATTCCGGCCTTATGCAGCAAACTATTTGTAACCCTTAAATCCTGAACCGTCAACGGAAAAAGATTCGCAGATTTGTCCAGCAATTTGTTATAAAGGTCATTTTGAGCAAATTTTGCCATTTCCCCAGACTCTTCCATAGTACCTGAATTCACATACGGAACCGGCAGTACAGCAATTGTATTGGGTTTCATTTCTGAAGAAGTAACCTGCACCGAATTACCAGATGGCGCATTATTCTCAGAAACATCAAAAGTTTGCGAACGCCCGCTGGCAAAATCAATTCTCGCAATTTGCGATACATCAAGCGAAATTTGCATTGTTTCTCCCGGCAACGAATATTCAACCGTTTTATCAGACATTTTTGCAATCGTACATTCAATAATCTGATAATCTCGTTTTATTATTTTATCGAGCTTTTTCCCTCCCTGAGCAAAAGAAAAAACAGTAATAAACATCAATATTGCGGTAATGATTTGTTTAGATTTCATGGTATTTAAATTTAATTTTCTTACTACTAAATTTTTCAGCTTCTCTTTTATAAAAAAAAGGCTTGTTAAATTTATAAAATTAAATTAAAAATAAAGTCATGAAATCATCTTATTTCACTCGTAAATGTTTTTTTTTAGGAGCTATTCCCGCACCCGAGCCTGAAAGTGAGAACTGGCAAAGCAATCCGTTTCAAACGAAGTTCATTGAACTCCGAAATAAAATAAAATTAAGTGAAGTAATCTTTAGCTTTTTAAAGGAAAAAGCTAAAAGATTTCCACTACTATTGGGTCTAGGATATAGTTTTTATAAGAAACAGCAAAAAACAAAGAATATTTCTGCCGTAAAACACCTTTACATATTCTGGGTGTAGAAATTGTAATCTTTCAAAATAACCCTCAAAAAATCGCTGCTGTTACCGGATTGGTTTTTAATTCCTGTTACACTTTCGATCTTAGCGACCAATTTGTAAATAACTTCATGATCATTTCGGGCTTCGGCGTTCTTAAAAGTCTCCTTAATGATACGCATATCATTGTCAGACAATTTAATAACCAAAGGATAAGTAGGAACGTAAGCCTCGCCTATTTCCTCAAGAATGGTATGACTAATGTCTATTTTATTTTTTAAAGTAATAACGGCAGTTCCCGCCACCATATCACCCAATCGTTGGGCTTTTTTACTCGACACCACACTTACTATAGCCACAATGCCATACAAAAGTGTAATATCAACTAACCTAAAAAACCAGCGCATTAAGTAGTCTCCAAATCCTGCCTGATAGCCATCAATTTTAACCACTTTTATTTTTACTAGTTTTTTCCCGATAGTCTGACCTTCAAAAATACTTTCTAAAGTGAGCGAATAAATAAAAAACGGAAAATAAAGAATTAAAACAATCGAAATTTTCGACCAATTGTCTAATCTATCGAATAATTTACCGAGATTTAACCAATAAAAAAATACAATAGAAACCACGGTTATATAGGCCAGTTTAATAGCCAAATCGATGAAATAAGAACCTATTCGCTCGCCTGGTGAAGCGGCAATGAAATTTATTTTAACATTTTGGGTTGTATTAATAGATAATTCTGACATATTTTATATTTTAGCCTACAATGAGAGAAGTTGCCTTCATAAAACAAAATAAAGAAAAATGGCTGGAGTTTGAGCTCGCTATTTTTGGTAAAGCTAAAAAAAATCCTGATGAGTTAGCTAATTTGTACATTCAAATGATGAATGACTTATCGTATGCGCAAACCTATTACCCAAAAAGCAAGACAGTTGTGTATCTCAATCACCTCGCCTCACAGATTTATCAAAAAATTTACAAAACCAAAAGAACCGAAAAAAACAGATTCCTTGAATTTTTTAAAACCGAGGTTCCTTTACTGCTTTACGAATACAGGAGATATCTTTTGTATGCCTTTATTTTATTTTTTGTCACCGTTGCCATGGGCGTCGTTTCGGCTAGATACGATCAAAACTTTGTTCGCTTAATTCTAGGCGACTATTATGTAAACATGACTCTTGACAACATCAAAAAAGGAAATCCAATGGCGGTTTACGGCTCCGGAAGCAACTGGGGAAGTTTTATAGGTATTACCCTGAACAACCTTTATGTGGGGGCGAGATGTTACATTTACGGCATATTTGGCGGTTTGGGAACATTTTATATTTTTCTTCAAAACTCATTGATGTTAGGATCATTTCAGTACTTTTTCTACGATCAGGGTGTTTTCTGGAAAAGTGTTCGCGGTATCTGGATTCACGGTTCTATGGAGATTTTCGCCATCGTAATCGAAAGTGCGGCCGGATTTATTCTGGGCGCTTCGATCCTGTTTCCTAAAACTTTCTCGAGATTAAATTCACTTAAAATAGGATTCAAAAACAGTTTCAAAATATTCCTGAGCACCTTTCCTTTTACCATAAGCGCCGGATTTCTCGAAGGTTTTATAACCCGATATTCGATCGATATGCCCAATTGGCTCAGTAGTTTTATCATCTTATTTACATTAGCAATCATCTCATTTTATTATTTGGTTTATCCTTTCATTGTTCACAAAAAAATAACTTCATTATAATGTTTGAACTTTACAAAAAACGACAACTCGGCGACTATATAGTAGATTCGTTTACCTTCTTTAAAAATTTTGGCAAACACTTTTTTAAGATTTTTTTCGCCATAAACGTTGGTATGCTGCTCATTATGGGGGCGTTAATGTACTTATTTTTAGAAACTAATTTTAAGTCTCTGGCAGGTAATAATTTAGAAAAAACTACTCCCGATGAACTTTTCAATTACTTTGACAGTTATCCTCTTCTTGGAGGATTTGCCATACTCTTTTTAGTGGTAATTATATTTTTATCCCTTTTTAATTCCTCCTATCCAATTTTATATTTAAAATTAATAGCCGAAAAAAATACCAACGATTTTACCACACAGGATATATTAGCCGGCTTTAGAAAAAACCTTTGGAAAATAATTAAGTTCGGTCTGGGCGTTGTATTCATTATATTTCCAATTTTATTTATCCTTATAATCGCTTTATTTTTTCTCTGCTTTGTCTTAGTAGGCATACCATTATTAATAGTGGCAATACCTACTTTATTTACCTGGGTAAATTTGAGTTTTTATACCTATTTAACAGAGGATAAAAGCTTTTTTGAATCTTTAAACCATGCACATCTTTTGCTAAAAGAAGATTTCTGGTCTACAATTGGGGCCAGTTTTATTGTCATGATTATGCTTCAGATGGTACAGGCATCCATCACTATGTTTTTTTATTTTGTTGGAATATTTGCCTTTATTTTCTTTGCAATAGCCAATCCTGATTTCGACAAAATGCCTTTTGAACCTTCGCCAGTTTTTTTAATCCTGATTACTGTAGCATTTGTTTTAATTATGGCATTGAGTAACATTTTTAGTAACGTTTTGGTAATCAATCAGGGAATTATCTATTATAGTTTGGGAGCAGAAGATAGAATTTCGGCAACTGAAATTGAATCAATTGGAAGCAATAATGAATAAACTCCTCCTCTTTTTATCTTTTCTCTTTTTTTCCGGTATTTCGCATGCCCAGGATTCTTTGGCTAGAGCCGAGCCTCCAAAAATAAGTACCGTAAAATATACCGAGAAAGATATTCAAATTGACAGCAGTACTGTAGAAGTCAAAACCTTCTCTAAGAATTTCAAAAAAAAATATACTGATTCTGATTTCGTATACAAACAAAAAGCTCCTGAAAAAGGTTTATGGCAAAGCTTTATTGAATGGCTTGCCCGTATTTACCGAAGCATTTTTAGCGAGTCAGATACCAAAGCCTCTCTGGATTTTGTCACGATCTTTTTAAGAGTAATAGCGGTTTTAATTATTGTTTTTGTAATCTACTTAATAGCAAAAGCAGTAATTAATAAAGAAGGTCAATGGATTTTTGGTAAAAACTCGAATAAAAGAAATGTTTATTACTCTGATATCGAAAAGAATATTCACCTTGTGGATTTCGAAAAATTAATAAAAGAAAGTCTTGAAACGGGAGAGAAAAGAATCGCGATTCGTTATTATTATCTATGGCTGCTAAAAGTAATGGCACAAAATCATTATATCGAATGGGATATCGAAAAAACCAATTCTGATTATTTATACGAACTGCAGCGACCTGCTCATAAAGAAGAATTCACCTATTTGTCTTACTTGTATAATTATATCTGGTATGGCGAATTTGCCATTGATGAAATCTCGTTTATAAAAGCCGAAAACCGATTTAAGAACGCCATAAAAACCTTTAGTAATGGATAAAAGCATCAAAATTTACATTGCTGTTCTGGTTTTTATTTTAACCTTGATTTTAATAATAGATCGTGACCAGCCAAAACCCATCGATTGGCGACCAACCTATGCTGTCAATGACAAAATCCCCTACGGATTATATGTTTTTGATAAGGAAATTAATGGATTTTTTAAAAATCATAAAGTAGAAAGAATTCCAAATGTAACGCCATATGAATTTTTAGATTCAAAATATGATGAAGATACGCTGGTAGAAAATTATAAAATAAAAGGAACTTTCATCAATATATCAGAATCCAATACAATTGACGAACAATCAATTAAGGAGATTTTTTATTTTGTCTCGCACGGAAACAATGCTTTTTTAAGCATGAAGAGTTTCCCTAAATATTTACTAGACACCCTTAAACTGGAAGTTAATTCAGATTATCTCAATGCCAATACAACTCAAATATGGCTGGCCAACAAAAAGACTAAAAAATATACTTTTGAACATCAATTACAAGATTATTTTTCTAAAATTGACACCTTAAATACAACCGTTCTGGGATATCAGAGCACAAAATCAAATCAAAAAAAACACATCAATTATATCAAAGTTTCTTACAGACAAGGCTATTTTTATTTGCATACGCAGCCTGTCGCTTTTACGAACTTTAATTTATTAAAAGCAGATCATTATCAATACGCCGAGAGTGTTTTATCTTATTTACCAAAAGGCGATATTTTCTGGTATACCAAAGGTCAGAATAATGAAAATATTTCTCAATCACCCCTGCGTTATATCCTGGCTCAGCCCGGACTAAAATGGGCCTGGTATTTCTTTTTATTCGGAATGTTGATTTTTATTATTTTTAATGCCAAACGTAAGCAACGTGTGGTGCCTATACTTAAACCTTTGGCCAATTCAACAGTTGATTTCACCAAAACTATAGGGAATTTATATTATCAGGAAGGCGATCACCGCAATATCATCGATAAAAAGATTATTTATTTTTTAGAAAAAATGCGAACCGAATATTTGATCGATACCACAAAACTGGACGATGTTTTTATTCAAAAATTGCATCACAAAACAGGAAAAAGTGAAACAGATATTCAGGAACTTGTATTTTTGATCAACGAACATCGAAATAGTTATCACGGAAGTCTTGAAGAAGATTTAATTAGAATTAATAATGCAATAGAAAAGATTATACATTAGATAAAAAAAAATTGCCACCGATTAAAAGGATTACACAGATTAGAAAAAATTAATCAATTTTAATAAAAAATCCTCTTTAATCTTTTTAATGTGTGGCAAAAAACAACCCAGAAAACAGACCAAACATGGATAATATCAATACAACAGAAAATAAAATCACAAACGAAAATGTGAATTTTGAAACCAGAATAAATCTAACGCCGCTTTTAGATCACGTAAACAGTATCAAAAAAGAACTGGAAACCGTAATTGTAGGGCAGCACAAAATGATCGATGAGCTTTTGGTGGCCATTTTATCAAACGGTCACGTTTTGCTCGAAGGTGTTCCCGGAGTTGCTAAAACCATTACAGCCAAATTATTATCGAAAACCTTGAATATTGGCTTTAGCCGCATTCAGTTTACGCCGGATTTAATGCCGTCTGATATTTTAGGAACTTCGATTTTCAATTTAAAAACTTCTGAATTTGAGTTTAAAAAAGGGCCAATTTTCTCTAATTTAATTTTAATTGATGAGATAAACCGTGCCCCTGCCAAAACACAGGCTGCACTTTTTGAAGTGATGGAAGAACGCCAGATCACTATTGACGGATCTGCCTATCAGCTTGAAACACCTTTCTTGGTTATTGCAACACAAAACCCAATCGAGCAGGAAGGAACTTATCGTTTGCCGGAAGCACAATTAGACCGTTTCTTGTTTAAAATCACCATTGATTACCCAAAATTAAACGAAGAAATCCTGATCATTCAAAGAGAACATTTATTGCAGGATCACGGAAAACTGGAAGCTATAAAAACCATACTTTCTGCCGCTGAGATAAAAGAATATCAGGCGCTGGTAAAACAAATAAGGGTAGAACAAAATCTATTGGAATACATTGCAAGAATAGTAGTAAACACGCGCGAAAATGCCTTTTTATATCTGGGAGCTTCGCCTCGTGCTTCGATCGCTATTCTAAACGCTGCAAAAGGTTTCGCCGCCATTCGCGGACGTGATTTTGTAACTCCCGAAGATATTAAAGAAGCCACAATTCCGGTTTTACAACATCGTGTAATTGTAGCACCTGAACGTGAAATGGAAGGAATTACAAGTTCTGAAATTATCAGGCAGATTATAGAAACAGTCGAGATTCCTAGATAGTTTTCAGTCGCAGTGACAGTTTTCAGCGCTATGATTAATAACAAACCTTTTTTTTAATGAAATATTCTAAACTATTTTTTCTGTTTCTTTTTGGTATTACCTTGATGAGTTTTAAACCAATGAATATCAAACAGGCGAATATGACCAACACATCAATTTATTTTGCCAGCGATAAGCAACAAATCGAAACATTGATCAGAAAAACCTATGAATGGATCGAAACCAAGAAAACAAAAGTTGATTTTGATGTTGTCGAAAATAAAAAAGGAGATAAATATGTTGCACTAAATGTAAAAACGCACAATAAAATATTGGCAGAACTTAAAAACTCTAATTTTTTTGCACAACAATTCATTGACAATTATAACAAAATTGCACTGAAAATTGGAGAGAATCTTAAAACCAATAAGATCGAATATTTTGTTGGAGAATTACCTCCATATGGCTCTGATAGTAATCCTTGGTGCGATTGTCAGGACAATCCGGAATCGTATTGGAAAACACTAAAAGTAAACGACTTAAAGATTCAAAATAACAAAGCTACTTTTTACTGGACCTGGAGAGAATGGAAAGAAACTCCTAAATATAAAGTAACTGCAATTAAAGAAAATGGAATCTGGAAAATTGCCGTTTTAGATGGCTTTGATTATAAAAGCTTTACTAAAATATAGTAAAAAACCTTTAACCCTAATTTTATAAAAATTGAAATTCATAAAAAGCCTTTACCTCAATAACTTCTTCTTCTATATGCTTTTGGGCATTATTGGATTATTTGTTTGTGCTTTTATTTTTCCAAACTTATACAATGCGGTTTGGTTTGTGGTTTTGGTTTTAGTCACTTTTTTAGGGCTTGATATTTTAATTTTATACATCACCAAAACAGGAATCCAAGCCGAAAGAATAACACCAGAAAAGCTTTCTAACGGTGATTTAAATCCTATAACCCTCAGTATCAAAAACCGTTATACTTTTAAAATTTCAGTTAAGATCATAGACGAGATTCCGTTTCAGTTTCAGGTACGTGATTTCAAAATTGTAAAAACGATTAAAGCCTCTGAGCAAAAAGAATTTGGTTACGATCTTCGCCCCACTGAACGTGGTGAATATTATTTTGGATATCTGAATATCTACGTCTCTTCTCCTTTGAAATTAGTTTCCAGAAGATTTTCTTTCGATAAGGATAAAATGGTACCCACCTATCCTTCCTATATTCAATTAAGAAAATACGATTTACTGGCTTTTTCGAATAATTTGTATCAATATGGAATCAAGAAAATCCGACGCATTGGCCACACGATGGAATTTGAACAAATCAAGGAATATGTTCAGGGCGACGATTTAAGAACGTTAAACTGGAAAGCCACGGCAAAGAAAAACGCATTAATGGTCAACCAGTTTCAGGACGAAAAATCACAATCGGTTTATATGGCGATCGATAAAGGCCGCGTCATGCAAATGCCATTTGACGGATTGAGTTTACTGGATTATGCCATTAATTCGACTTTGGTTTTAGCCAATGTAATTCTGAAAAAGCAGGATAAAGCCGGAATTTTTGCTTTCTCTAAAAAGGTAGAAAACAGAGTATTTGCCGAGAAGAGAGCTTCGCAGATGCAAAAAATCCTCGAAACCTTATACAATATTAAAACTGATTTTTTCGAAAGTGATTATAGCCGTTTATACGTCGACATCAAGAAAAACATTAATCAGAGGAGTTTGATTATTCTCTACACTAACTTTGAAACCATGGATGGTTTAAATCGCCAATTACCTTATTTAAAAGGAATTGCAAAAAGCCATTTATTAGTTGTTGTCTTTTTTAGTAATACAGAACTGAATTCGATCATCAACAAAAAAACAGATACCATTCAGGAAGTGTATGATAAAGTAATCGCCGAAAAATTCATGTTCGAAAAACGATTAATTGCAAACGAACTCAAAAAATACGGAATACATTCGGTTCTTACCCAACCTGAGAATCTGACTTTGGATACAATTAATAAATATTTAGAGATTAAAGCGAGGGGAATTTTGTAGAAGATATTTGTTAATTTATGGTTATATTTAAGATATGAACTAACAATAAATTTATCGCTACAGCATTATTTAGTTAGTTTTGAAATATCGATTTATACAATCCAATTAATCATTTTTAATATAATTAACTAAATATGAAAAAAATAACCGCATTTATATTCGCCTTTACAAGTCTTTTGTCTCACGCACAAAAAACAGAAAACATCATTATTATCACCACAGACGGTTTTAGATGGCAGGAAGTTTTTAAGGGAATGGACAAAGAGATAGCTGACAATAAAAGATTCAATCAGGGAGACCGAACTTACATTTACAAAAAATATGGAAGTGCTGATATTGCAGAAGCCCGCCAAAAAATAATGCCTTTTTTATGGTCTGAAATTGCTTCGAAAGGACAAATTTATGGTAATCGTGATTTGGGCAACAAAGTAGATGTTACCAATAAATACTGGATAAGTTATCCCGGATATAGCGAAATGATGACCGGAAACGCTGATAATGCAGTAAATTCTAATCATTATAAAGACAATCCAAATGTAAATGTGCTGGAGTTTTTGAACCAGCAGCCTAATCTAAAGGGTAAAGTAAAAGCTTTTGGTGCATGGAATGCATTTGATAGAATCTTAAACGAAAAAAGAAGCGGCTTTCCTGTAATTTCGGCCTTTGACAGCATTGGAGGAAATAATCCAACCGAAACTCAAAAATTGCTCAATGCAATGCGTGATAACTCTTACAAGCCTTTTCATGAAGATGAATGTCTGGATGTTTTTACCCATTATCAAGCGCTAAATGAACTTAAAACAAACAAACCAAAAGTACTTTATATTGCTTATGGAGAAACTGATGAATGGGCACATTCAGGACAATACAGATCTTATCTTGATGCTGCCAATCAGGTAGATAAATGGATTAAGGAAATCTGGGAATTTGTACAAAATGATCCACAATACAAAAACAAAACGACTTTACTGATCACTGTCGATCACGGCCGCGGTGATAAAAAGAAGAAAGAATGGACAGATCACGGATCTGACGTTGCAGGAGCATCTGAGATTTGGTTTGCTGCAATGGGACCGGAAATTGCACCAAAAGGCGAACTTAAAACCCAATCGCAATTGTATCAAAAACAAACGGCCCAAACCATCGCCAAAGTTATGGGATACACTTTTACAACTTCGCATCCGGTGGCCGATGAAATTAAAGAAATATTTCAGCAATAATCAATCAAACCAAAATAACAACCAACCAAAACCAATTTATTCAAATGAAAAAAACTTTATTATTTCTTTTTTTAATGACTGTCTTGAGTCCAAAATTACTAGCGCAAGAAAACGATACCCTTGGAGCATATTATGATAAGATTGAAAAATCTTTCAAATATGAATCCGGAAAAATTACTTTATCTGAAGGAGAAGGAACTCTTAATGTTCCTAAAGGATTTAAGTTCCTCAATGCAGAACAAACTCAGGGAATCTTGACTAATTTATGGGGCAATCCTGAAGACAAAAGCGTTTTAGGATCGCTTGTTCCTGACGGAAAAGGCGTAACGCACAGCAATAGCTGGATGTTCGTCATTAGCTATCAGGGAGATGGTTTTGTAAAAGATGATGATGCCGGAGATATCGATTATGACGACTTGCTAAAAACCATGAAAGAAGATGTTCAGGCAGAAAATGAAGAACGTAAAAAAGGCGGTTATCCAGAAGTGCAATTAGTAGGCTGGGCATCAAAGCCTTACTATGACACCAATTTAAAAGTATTACATTGGGCTAAAGAATTAAAATTCGGCACAGACAAAGCCAATACTTTAAACTATGATTTAAGAGTTTTAGGAAGAAAAGGAATGTACAATATTTCGGCCGTAGCAGGAATGAATGAACTGGCAGAAGTAAAAGCAAGTATTCCGGGAATTTTAAAAAGTGTAGAATTCAATCAGGGACATAAATATCTGGACTTTGATGCCGATACAGATACTGTTGCCGCCTGGACAATTGGAGGTTTAGTTGCCGGAAAAGTACTGGCAAAAGTTGGCTTTTTTGCTATTTTGGCTAAATTTGGAAAAATTATCGTAATCGGAATTATTGCAGCATTTGCGGCTCTTAAGAAATTTATCTTCGGTAAAAAAGATCAGGTTGTATCAAGACCTCAAGAAGAAACCGCTTTATTAGAGGAAAATAATTCTACTGAGGAATAATTTTTTTTTGCCACAGATTAAAGGATTAAAGATGATTCAAAAATCAGAAATCATTTTAATCTTTTAATCTGTGGCTAAACTTTTTTAAGCCGCTTTTTTCGCAAAGCAAAAAAAAAGAATTCGTAAAGATTCTTAACTTGAGCGATAACGAACAGGGGGAATAAATTATTGGCAAACTTTTTTTACTTCGTTTTAAACCTCTGAACCTTTGCAACTATGAACCTTTGTAACTTTACAAAAAAACTCAGTATCTTAGCACCTTAGAAACTCAGTAACTTTCAGAATGAAACAAATCACTTCAATACAAAATCCGTTTATAAAATCGCTCGTTTTACTACAAGAAAAGGCAAAAGCCCGAAAACAAACCGGAACATTTTTGATTGAAGGATTACGCGAAATTTCATTAGCCATAAAAGGCGGTTACGAAATAGAAACTGTTTTGTTTTTACCGGAATTAGTAACTGAAAATCAGATTAATAAATTGGTCAATACACCAGTTTCATTAATCGAAATCAACAAAGAAGTCTATCAAAAATTAGCGTATCGAGATACGACCGAAGGCATTTTGGCTATAGCCAAAACCAAATCGATGCTTTTATCTGATTTAAAACTATCCGATAATCCGTTGATTATTGTTGCGGAAGCGCCAGAAAAACCAGGAAATATAGGCGCGCTTTTACGTACTGCCGATGCTGCAAATCTTGATGCAGTTTTGATCGCAAATCCTAAAAGTGACTTATACAACCCAAATATTGTTCGTTCGAGCGTTGGCTGCTTGTTTACGAACCAAATAGCAACAGGAACAACAGGCGAAATCATCGCATTTTTGAAAGAAAAAAAGATCGATTTTTATTGTGCTACCTTACAAAATTCAACTTCATATCATACACAAGACTTCACTACTCCAACTGCTTTGGTTGTGGGCACAGAAGCTACAGGCTTAACGCAAGATTGGCGTGATGCTGCCACCCAAAATATTATAATCCCCATGCAGGGCGAAATCGACAGTATGAATGTCTCGGTTGCTGCGGCAATTTTAATTTTTGAAGCCAAACGTCAAAGAGGATTTAATTAATTATAAATTCGAAATTATGAGTTATAAATTATCACTTTTAGCCTTATTATTTAGTTTTTCGGTATCGGCACAAATTTCGAATCAGGAAGTAGATGAGTTGGTCAATCGTACGATAAAAGCTTTTGATGTTCCCGGAATTGCGGTTGCGATTGTAAAAGACGGAAAAGTAGTGCTGGCAAAAGGATATGGAGTAAAATCGGTTTTGAGCCAACAAAAAGTTGATGCGAATACCCTTTTTGGGATTGCCTCAAATAGTAAAGCTTTTACATCAGCCGCACTTGCTATGCTGGTAGATGAAGGTAAAGTAAAATGGGATGATAAAGTCGTACAATATCTTCCGGATTTTAAAATGTACGACGATTTTGTAACGCGTGAATTTACGATTCGTGATCTTTTAACACACAGAAGCGGACTTGGACTTGGTGCTGGAGATTTGATGATCTGGCCTGACGGAAGCGATTTTAAAGCGCAGGATATTGTTCATAATTTAAGATATTTAAAACCGGTTTCGAGTTTTAGAACCAAATACGATTATGACAATTTGATGTACATAATCGCCGGAGAAATTATACACGTGGTAAGCGGAAAAACATGGGCAGATTTTGTCGAAGAACGCATTATGAAACCTCTGGAAATGAACAATAGTGTGGCCTCTGTAAAACGTTTAAAAGATACTACAAACGTTATTACGCCCCATGTTCCGCTTGACGGAAAACTAAAAACCATAAAACGTTATGAAAATCAACTTTTTGACGGAGCAGCAGGAATTTATTCGAGTGTAAATGATTTGAGCAAATGGGCAATTCTGCAAATCAATTGCGGAAAATACGGCGATAATAAACAGTTATTTTCTGAAAAAGAACACGACGAAATGTGGCAATTGCAAACCATTATTCCAACTAAAACAAGACCGCCTTACAATACCCATTTTTCAGGATACGGTTTAGGATGGTTTTTAAGTGATGTAAAAGGATACAAACAAGTTTCGCACACCGGTGGTTTAGAAGGAAATGTAACGCAAACTACTTTAATTCCCGAAATAGGTTTAGGAATTATTGTCCTGACCAATCAGCAATCCGGAGCTGCATTTAGCGCCATTACAAACACAATAAAAGATAGTTATCTAGGCATTAAACCCGAAGATTACGTAACAACTTACAGCAACCGCGTAAAAGCCAGCGAAGCATCTGCAGATAAAGTTACGGATGAAGTTTGGGCAACCGTTGCCAAAAATAAAAAAGACAAACTAAAAATTGATTTCTCTAAAATTACCGGAACTTACAAAGACAATTGGTTTGGAGAAGTTACCATAACAGAGAAAAAAGGAAAACTATATTTCGCTTCAAAACGTTCGCCACAACTCGTTGGTGAAGTGTTTTTCTACAAAGATGGAAACTATGTCGTAAAATGGAACAATGCCTTTTTTCATGCCGATGCGCATTTGCTTTTTAAATACGATGAAACCGGAAAAGTCGTCAACTTAAAAATGCTTCCAATCTCTGAATTAACTGATTTTAGTTATGATTTTCAGGATTTGGATTTCACGAAAGAGTAGTTTTAGATTTCTAAAAATAAAAATTGATAAATCAATTTTTATTTTAACATCACGAATGACATATTCTATTGTCAGATTGAGCGGAGTCGAAGTCCTTTTTACTACAAAAGAATCTCGACTCCGCTCGATTTGACAAGCCAAAATCTACCCTCTAAAATCAGAAATCTAAAATCTAAAATCAACCCTTCATTCCCTTGCGTATATTCAAACTTATTCTTATTTTTAGTACTTGAACTATGCCGTTATGATAGAAATAGATATTGAGAAAGAAAATAAAGCAATTGCCCAAGAGTATAAAGAATTACTTCGAATCAGTTATCAGACTTTAAGTCCAACCGACAAAAAATTAATCCGAAAAGCATTTGATGTCGCAGTAGATGCACATAAAGAACAAAGACGTAAATCTGGCGAAGCGTATATCTTTCATCCTATTGCAGTTGCAAAAATTGTGGCTTCTGAAATTGGTTTAGGAGCGACCTCTATTGCTGCGGCCTTATTGCACGATGTTGTCGAAGATACTCCCATAACTGTCGAGGATATTGAGCGTTTATTTAACCCAAAAGTGGCGCAATTAGTAGAAGGTTTAACCAAGATTTCGTTAGTTCAAAAAGATCTGAATGCGTCGATGCAGGCAGAAAATTTCAGAAAAATGATCCTTACACTGAACGATGACGTTCGTGTAATTTTGATAAAACTCGCCGATCGTTTGCATAATATGCAAACCATGGATTCGATGGCGGAATACAAGCAAACCAAAATTGCTTCGGAAACGCTTTATATTTACGCCCCTCTCGCCCATCGTTTAGGACTTTATAACATTAAAACTAAACTAGAAGATTTAGGTTTAAAATATACTGAACCTGCTGTTTACAATGATATTGTAAGCAAAATCAGGGAAACCAAAGAAGAACAGGATGCTTACATCAAAGATATCTCGGATGTTTTGAAGAAATCTCTGGACAATGAGGGAATTGATTATGTAATTAAAGGACGTCCGAAATCTATTTATTCGATTCGTCGTAAAATGCGCGCTCAAAATGTGAGTTTTGATGAAGTATACGACAAATTTGCCCTTAGAATTGTCTATAAATCAGATCAACATGACGAGAAATTTGTAGCCTGGAAAATCTATTCAATCGTAACAGATCATTACAGACCCAGCCCAAGTCGTTTGCGCGACTGGATTTCATCTCCAAAATCGACCGGTTACGAAGCTCTGCACATTACCGTGATGGGACCAAAAGGTCGCTGGGTAGAAGTGCAGGTTCGAAGCGAGCGTATGGATGAAATTGCAGAGAAAGGTTATGCAGCACATTACAAATACAAAAACGGAGCTACAGAAGAAAGCGGTCTTGATGTTTGGCTGAATTTACTTCGCGAAGCGCTGGAAAATCAGGAAACCAATGCGGTTGATTTTGTAGAGGATTTTAAAATGAATTTATATTCAAAAGAAATCTTTGTCTTTACGCCAAAAGGAGAAATCAAATCGTTGCCAAAAGGTGCTACTTCACTGGATTTTGCCTTTAGTATTCACTCCGAAATTGGAATTAAAACCAGAGGAACGCGCGTAAATGGTCGTTTGGTTCCTTTAAATCATGAATTAAAAAGTGGTGACCAGGTCGAAGTTATTACCTCGGCAAACCAAAAACCAACGGTAAACTGGTTAGAATATGTAACTACCTCGAGAGCCAAAAACAAGATCAAAAACGTTCTTAACGAGAATACTAAAAAAATTGCCGAAGAAGGAAAGGAATTGCTTACCCGAAAACTGAGACATTTAAAAATAACGATCAACGAGCAAGTTATCAACGAACTGGTCAACTTTTTTAAACTAAAAACAAGTTTAGATTTATTTTACAGAGTTGGAATTGGAGCGATCGAAAATCAACAGCTAAAAGATTACGCAGCTCAAAAAAGCAATACGTTTATCAATTTCTTTAAAAATAAAATTAAGAGAAATAAAGATACAACCGCCGCTGATGATATACACAAACCAGTAATTAGCAGTAATTATGATATGCTGGTTTTTGGAACTGAACATGATAAATTAGATTATAAACTTTCTCCATGCTGTAACCCGATTCCCGGTGATGATGTTTTTGGATTTGTAACCATAAACGAAGGAATCAAAGTACATAAAAAAGACTGCCCGAACGCGATTGGAATGCAATCTAACTACGCCTACAGAATTATGAGTGCCAAATGGATTGATTCATCCCAAGAAGAATTCAAAGCCATTATCAACATTACCGGAATGGATGTTTTAGGACTTACAAACCAGTTAACAAGGGTAATTTCGAATAATATGAGCGTGAACATTCAGAGTATTTCTTTGAGTACTGATGCAGGAATTTTTCACGGCCAGATTGCCGTTATTGTTCAGAATAATACCATTTTAAAGAAAATGATTAATGCGATTAAAAAAATTGATGGTGTTGACAAAGTTACAAGAGAGTACAGAACTTAAACTTTTTTAACCTATCTATAAGGGATTTATAACTAAACTTTAAACCCGAAACTTTTATTCATTAAAAATAAAAAATTATCTTTGCCGGATATGACACTCATTTCAACTGACAACACTAAGAATCAAGAAATTGTAAAAAATGTATTTACAATGTATCTTGAACAAAAAGGGCATCGCAAAACTCCTGAGCGTTATGCTATACTTCAGGAAATTTACGATAGCGAAGAGCATTTTGACATAGAAAACTTATATATCAAAATGAAAAACAAGAACTATCGTGTGAGTAGGGCTACATTATACAACACGATCGAGTTATTGTTAGACTGCGCTTTGGTTAGAAAACATCAATTTGGGCAAAATCAGGCTTACTACGAAAAATCATACTTTGATAAACAGCATGATCACATTATCATGACTGATTCTGGTGAAGTAATCGAATTTTGCGATCCAAGAATTCAAACCATCAAAAAAACAATCGAAGAAATATTTGATATCGAAATTACAAATCATTCATTGTATTTCTACGGAAACAAAAAGCAAAAACAATAGTCCGGAAACGCATTATTTAAAGAAATAAAAAAAAAGAAAATTAACTACATTAATCAGTAGGGCAACTTGGGTTGCCTCAACGCAAATTAAAACAGAATGACCGTAGATTTATTACTAGGATTACAATGGGGAGATGAAGGTAAAGGGAAAATTGTTGACGTTCTTACCTCTAATTATGATATTATTGCACGTTTTCAAGGAGGACCAAATGCAGGACATACATTAGAATTTGACGGAATTAAACATGTACTTAGAACCATTCCTTCTGGAATTTTTCATAAAAATTCAATAAACATCATTGGTAATGGTGTTGTAATAGATCCGGTAGTTTTTCAAAAAGAAATCGAAGGTTTAGAGAAATTTAACCTTGATATCAAAAGCAAATTGATCATTTCAAGAAAAGCACATTTAATTTTACCAACACACCGTTTGCTTGATGCAGCATCTGAAGCTTCTAAAGGAAAAGCTAAA
This sequence comes from Flavobacterium sp. CSZ, assembly GCF_015350725.1. Lineage (NCBI taxonomy): Bacteria > Pseudomonadati > Bacteroidota > Flavobacteriia > Flavobacteriales > Flavobacteriaceae > Flavobacterium > Flavobacterium sp. CSZ. The sequence goes on along the minus strand of NZ_JADKPQ010000007.1, from coordinate 198,507 downwards.
ATTGGTTCTACCCTTAAAGGAATTGGACCAACTTATATGGACAAAACCGGAAGAAACGGATTACGTGTTGGAGATATTGAATTAGAAGACTTTAAAGAACGTTACAGAGCATTGGCTGACAAACATGAGGCAATGATTGCTTTTTATGATGTAGCAATTCAATACAACTTAGCTGAACTTGAAAAAGAGTTTTTTGAAGCTATCGAAGAATTAAAAAAATTAGACTTTATCGACAGTGAAGAATATATGTACCAAGCTCAAAAAGCAGGTAAATCTATTTTATGCGAAGGAGCTCAAGGATCTTTATTAGATGTAGATTTCGGAACTTATCCTTTCGTAACTTCATCAAATACTACTGCTGCCGGAGCTTGTACTGGTTTAGGAATTGCTCCTAACAAAATCAAAGAGGTTTACGGAATTTTTAAAGCTTATGTAACGCGTGTTGGTAGTGGACCTTTCCCAACGGAACTTTTTGATGAAGTTGGTGCTACTATGGCAAAAGTGGGTAACGAATTTGGATCTGTTACAGGAAGACAAAGACGTTGCGGATGGTTAGACCTTGTAGCTTTAAAGTATGCTGTTCAGGTAAACGGAGTTACTCAGTTAATGATGATGAAAGGCGATGTTCTTTCAGGATTCGAAACTTTGAAAGTTTGTACAGAATACAACTATAAAGGACAAAACATTTCTCACTTTCCTTACAACATCGAGCCGGAAAACGTAACTCCTGTTTATAAGGAATTTAAAGGATGGAAAGCTGACTTAACAGGATTGACGACTTACGATCAATTACCAATTGAGCTAAAAGAATATATCGAGTTTATTGAAGAAGAAGTTGGAGTGCCAATTAAGATTGTATCTGTTGGACCAGACAGAAAGCAAACAATAACAAAATAATACATCTAAACGCTCTGATAACCAGAGCGTTTTTTTTATACAAAAGATTTCTTATTATGAAAAATCCAGAAATTAAAGTTACCGAAACAAACTTACTATCAGACAATTGGTACATACTAAACAAAGTAACTTTTGACTACCAAAAAAAGGACGGTAAAGTAGAATCTCATATTCGTGAAGTTTATGACCGAGGAAACGGAGCCGCCATTTTATTGTATAATTCAGCTAAAAAAACAGTAATCTTAACGCGTCAGTTTCGTTTACCAACTTATCTTAACGGAAACAAAACCGGAATGATGATCGAAGTTTGTGCAGGACTTCTTGATCAGGACAATGCAGAACAAGCGGTTATTCGCGAAACCGAAGAAGAAACAGGCTATCGCTTAAAAAAGGTTCAAAAAGTAATAGAAACCTATATGTCTCCAGGTTCTGTTACAGAGATTTTATACTTATTTGTTGGAGAGTACGACGAAACCATGAAGGTAAATGATGGCGGAGGATTGGATGCTGAACAGGAAAATATCGAAGTGTTGGAATACACTTTTGAAGAAGCTTACAACATGATTGAATCTGGTGAGATTACAGATGCTAAAACCATTTTGTTATTACAACACGCCAAAATAAAAAATTTGATTTAGATTTTTTGACTATTTTTAGGTTTGTAAAAAGACCTTTATATGATCAAATTTAAAATTGCGTTTTTTCTAATTTTCCCTTTTGTCCTGTTTTCTCAAAATGAAAAATTTCCGGCAGAAAAATTAAAACAAGACCTTACTACTTTTAGACAAATTAGAGAAAAAGCAAACTCGGGCATTTACAAATACCGAACTAAAAAACAAATTGACAGTATTTACAATTGGGCATTTTTGCAATTAAAAAATCCCAGGAAAGTAGTGGATTTCTACAAAATAATTCTACAAATAACTAACTTCGAAGGCAGTGTACATAACAATACCACTCTTCCTGACGTATATAAAAATACATCAGGAAAAGTTTTTTTTCCTTTTCCTGTAAAATTGATAGGCAACAAAACAATCGTCAATTTAAAAAACGATGAGATTGCGTTAGGTTCACAAATTCATAGCATTAACGGAATTGAAATAAATAAAATAGTACGCTCTTTTTATAAATATTACACCACAGATGGTTTTAATATATCCGGAAAATCAATCGGAATTAATGCTGCCTTTCCAAGATACTTTGAAATGGAATATGGACCAAAAGAAGCATTTTCAGTCGAATACTCTCTTCCAAAACAAACTGAAAAGCTTTCTAAAACTATTGCCGGTATTTCTAATGAACAAAGAAAGGAGAACTTTAAAAAGCGCCACTCTTTTCCTTCTGACAGTTTATTCTACACCAATATCAAAGACAAATATTCATTTAAGATTATTTCCAAAAATACCGCCTTACTTGCCGTTCATACTTTTGCCATTGGAGGAAATGCAGAAGATAAGGAACATATAGTGTATAAAAAATATCTGGATAGCTGTTTTCAGATGCTTTCTGTACATCCTGAAATAAAGAATCTAATTGTAGACGTTAGAAATAATGGTGGCGGATCAGACCCCAACGATTTGGTAACTTTTTCGTACCTAACTTAAAAAAACTATCGCGAAAATAAAAGTGCCTACATCAATTTTCAGAAAATTCCATTTCTTCCTTATTTTGTTTACGAAGAAACTAAGACCGAAAAAAAGCTGGAAGAAAAAAATGATTTTGAAGCGGAGTTAAAAGAAGAATACCCAATCTTAAAAGGCAAAATATATCCTCAGGATCCAAAATTCAATCGTTTATTACAGCCGGATAAAAATACCTTTAAAGGTCAGGTTTACTTATTAATCAGTCCAAGAGTAGCTTCGGCGGGATCGCTTTTCGCATCGTTAGTTACAGCAAAAACAAATGCAATTATTATTGGCGAAGAGACTATGGGAGGTTATTACGGACATAATGGCCATACTCCTATCGAGTACGAATTGCCCAATACAAAAATAAAAACACAGTTCTCTATCGTAAATTTAGAACAGGACGTTCCTAAAAAACCAAATCAGATTTTTGGTCGTGGTGTAATTCCGGACGTTGAAGTTAAACAGAGTTTTGATGATTTTATGCAAAATAAAGATGCTCAAATGGAGTATGTTTTGAAATTAATTGAGAAAAAGTAAAATGAGCATATTTAAAAATTATAAAAAATTTATCCGAATAGTATTCATTCTTTTTTTAATCATTAACATCGTAGCTTTTGTACATGCATATAAATTCACACATTTTGCAGAAAATGGATCAATAAAGACCAAAAACCCTGAAAAATTATCAACATTCGAAAAAGTAAAAACTTTAATTTTTGGCGTGAATAACCCTAAACCTGAAAATAAAAAGTATCCTCTTCAGAAATATCAAACTCTAAAACTAAAAAGTAATAAAGAAATTGAATGTTGGTTAATTAAAAGTCAAAATTCAAAAGGAACAATTATTTTGTTCCATGGCTATGGTGCCGCGAAATCTTCAATGATCGATAAATCAAATGAATTTATAAAACTCGGCTTTAATACAATGCTTGTTGATTTTATGGGTAGTGGAAATTCAGAAGGAAATCAAACCACAATTGGATATAAAGAAGCTGCACAAGTAAAAACATCATTTGATTATTTAATTCAATCAGGAGAAAAAAACATCTATTTATTTGGCACTTCTATGGGAGCTGTAGCCATTATGAAATGTATTAACGATAATAAAATCAAACCAAAAGGGATAATCATTGAATGTCCATTTGGCTCTATGTATGAAACAGTTTGCGCAAGGTTTAAAAAAATGAACGCACCTACCATTCCTATGGCAGGAATTTTAGTTTTTTGGGGAGGTATTCAAAATGGTTTTTGGGGATTCAACCATAATCCAACAGAATATGCAAAAAATATAGATTGTCCTACTCTGCTTCTTTACGGAGAAAAAGATAAAAGCGTAAGTCGTAAAGAAATTGACGGAATTTATTCCAACTTAAAAGGTCCTAAAAGACTAAATACCTACAAAGGAACAGGACACGAGAACTACTTGATAAAAAATAAAACAGAATGGATTAAAAACATTTCTGCTTTTTTAACAAAATGAAAATCCAGTAAACAATTCAAAAAATTGTGTAAGTCTTTTTCGGGATGATTAAAATAACTTTACAGTACTAAAAAAACCAGTTTATGAAAAAGTTATATTACACATCCAATATCCTGCTTGTATTAATCTTAGTCTTATTAGGTTCATGTAAAAAAAATGAATCAACTGATACTAAAGAAAAAGCAAAACCAAAAAAATCAATTGAGCATACTAAACCCAAAACTATTTCTTATCAATTTGAGAAAACAAAAGAATGGCTTAAAACAAACGGATCTGACAGCACCAAACTTCGTATAGCTTATGCTATAAACAGAACGGATAAAGCTAATTTTGCAAAATTAGATTCAGTGGTACTTCCTGCAGATTTTACTGGAGATATTGTGTATTATCTTCCGTTTCCTTTTCATGTAAAAGCACTTGAAGAAGTTTCAAAAGTAATTATCTTCTCTTATCCTACTCAAACATTTGCCGCTTATGAAAATGGTGAATTAGTACATACAGGTCCTACCAATATGGGTAGAAAGAAAGATCAAACTCCAACGGGATTATTTTTCACCAACTGGAAAGCCGAAAAAACAACGAGTACTTTTAACGACGAATGGGACTTAAAATGGAATTTTAATATCGAAAATAAATTAGGTGTTGGTTTTCACGAATATGCATTGCCAGGTTATCCTGCCTCTCATTCTTGTTTAAGATTACAAGAAAATGATGCCAAATTTCTATACAAATTTGCCGATGAATGGATTTTACAGGATAAAGAAAATGTAAAAGTAAAAGGAACCCCGGTAATCGTTTTTGGAAGTTACAATTTTGATGGGCCAAAACCCTGGTTCGAATTAGTGAAAGATCCAAAAGCATTGGATATCTCTGAAGCTGAAGTGGAAAATCAAACGAAACCTTTTATACAAAAGATTTTAGAAAATCAAAAAGTTAGAGAAGCCGAACCAACCGCTACTCCGTAAAAATATTGTTATCCAAGGAAAAGCTGCTATTATAATTTTGACGAATTGTAGTAGTAGTTTTTTTTTTTGCTTTATGTTTTTTATGCCACGAAGGCGCTAAGACACAAAGTTTTTTTTTAGAATTTATCATCAATAAAATTCGGCTAAAGCCTATTTCTCTATCCCACCCTTTCATCCTCCAGCTAAAGCTGGGGACTATTCAATTAAAACCTCAAAATAGACGCACAGCAGTGCGTTTCTACCTAAACTTTGCTCCTTTGTCCCTTTGAACCTATGGATCTATGGACCCTTGAACCTTTTCATCAATAAATAAGCGAACGTTCATTTATTATTTATATATTTGTACCATAATCACTTAAAATCATGAGAACAAGAGATATAAATAAAGAAGAAATCGTAAAACAAAAAGCTATTGAAATGCTGGTTTCACAAGGCGTAGAAGGTTTTGGGATGAACCGACTGGCGAAAGAATGCGGAGTTTCTGTGGCAACACTTTATATTTATTATTCGGATAAAGAAGATCTTATCAGGAAAATTGGAATCGAAATTGGTAAAAATTTCTTTGAAGAAATGTTAGTCGGATTTTCGCCTGAAATGTCTTTTATAGATGGTTTACGCAAGCAATGGGATAACCGTTCTAAGTTTGCGATCAACTTTTCTTTGCAAACTACTTGTTTAGAACTTCTAAAACATTCGACTTATGGCGATGCTATTTTAGCAGAAATTACAACAGACTTCAAGGAACAAATGACAAAATTCATCACAAAAGCTATTGAAAAGAAAGAACTTCTACCCATTACTTTCGAGGTTTTTTGGAGCATTGCTTATGGATCGCTTTATTCTCTCTTAGAACTTCACAGAGAAGGTAAATCAATGTCGGGAAAGCCTTTTGTTTTTACTCAGAAAATTAGAGATGAGGCTTTTAATGTAGTTATTAAAGCTTTGACTCCTTAGATAAAAATCAATATCAATATCAATGGCAACATCAATGGCAATGGTAAATTCAATGGCTAACTCAAACTGAAAATTTAATCAATACAATATCAATTAAATAAAAAATCAAATGAATACTTCACTTATAAAAAATAAAAAAATCGCCATTATTGGCGGTGGACCTGTTGGATTAACAACAGCAAGAATTTTACAAATTAACGGGGCTGATGTAACGCTTTACGAAAGAGATGTAAATGCTCAGGCCAGAACTTCGGGAGGAACATTAGACATCCACTCTGATTCAGGACAAAAAGCGATTCAAAAAGCTGATTTAATGGATGAATTTTATCGCTACGCCAGACCAACCGGAGAGAAAATGGCTGATATGCACGGCAATATTACTTCGGAGGAAATGCCTACTGAAGAGAATGCTTATTCTAGACCTGAAATTGACAGGAATGATTTGAGAAAAATCATGCTGGAAAACTTAAAGGAAAATACTGTAGTTTGGGATAGCCAGTTGACTGAAATTCAGAAAATCGACGAACAATATCATTTAGAATTTAAAAACGGTACTAAAACAATTGCTGATTTTGTTATTGTGGCGAATGGCGGAAGATCGAATGCCAGAAAATTTGTTACCGATAAAGAACCTCAGCTTTCCGGTACTTATATTATTCAAGGAGAAATTGAACATCCGGATCGTGATTATCCTGAATTTAAACCTAAATACGGTGACGGAAATGTAATGGCAATGGGGGAACAAAAAATGTTTTATACGCACACCTTACGCGATGGTTCTGTACATTTTGGAGTTTCTTTTAAAACAAATGAAGAATGGGTTTTAAACAACGGAATTGACTTTGAAGACAATGCTTCTGTAATTGCTTTTCTGAATAAAAAATTTGAGAACTGGAACGAAGATTATAAAAAATTCTTTGCCGCTGCTACAGATTTTTCAGGATTGCCATTACGTTTGTTCTCTTTAGAAGAATCCTGGAAAAAACATTCCAACATTACACTTATAGGCGATGCGGCACACTTAATGCCACCATTTGCTGGCGAAGGTGTAAATATGGGCTTAATGGATGCTTATCAACTAACTGAAAATTTGACGAACGGAGAATTCTCAACTACCCAGGATGCAATTGACGATTATGAACAAAAAATGTTTGGTTATGCTCTTGAAGCGCAACGCACCACTTATCAAATGGAGGTATTACTGCATTCTGATGTTACAACTGAGAAGATACTCAATAGCCGCGGTGGTGTTTAATGTTTTTTTCTTTTACCATAAAGTATATAAGTTCATTTAATCTGAATCGAATATTGCTCAAAAGTTAGTCGAATGTCGCCAATCTTTAGTGATTTCCGATTATGATCCTTCGTTCCTCAGGATGACAAGATTGCGATTACTATTTTAAATATCAACCAAATAACAAATATATTGTAAAAACTGATTCTAGCCCCGATAGAAGTGGAAATCCTTTTGTGGCGGTCCCGATAGCTATCGGGAGACACAAAAGATTGTAGCGAATAGCGGGATTAGCTTCCGAAAAAAAATGAGTAAAACAAACAAAAGGCATAAGAAACTAAATCTTATGCCTTTTGTTTTATTATTTATATCATTTTCAACTAATCAGTATTTCAACTTCATCTAATTGAATTTGCTTCCGTTTTACTCCGTATAGTTTTTTTAATAAATTGAAAATACTAAATGGATTAGGACCAATCATGGAATAAAACACAGTCAGATCTTCATAATTATGAACTGAAATTTTATATTTTGATTTATCAGTGACCTGAAAACTAAAAAATTTCACTGCTCTTTTTCCATTTTTATAATCCCTTACTTTTAAGTTTTTTTCTCTTAAAAGTATTGCTTCATTAGTTTTTAAATCCAGAATTTCGATAAAAAAGTCATCATTTACCTGAACATCAAAACCACCCAAAACAAAAATATCATAAAAACCATAATACAAATCAACTTCAAGAGTGTCTTTCAACTTGAACTGTAAATTCATATTGGATTATCTTGAATAATTTGGAGCTTCTTTTGTAATCGTTACGTTGTGTGGATGACTTTCTGTGATTCCGCTTGATGTGATTCTAACAAAACGTCCTGTTTCCTGCAAAGTAGGAATGTCTTTTGAACCGCAGTATCCCATTCCGGCACGAAGACCTCCAACGAATTGAAGCATACTTTCGTTTAATTCTCCTTTGTAAGGAACACGACCAACGATTCCTTCCGGAACTAATTTTTTAACATCGTCTTCAACATCCTGAAAGTAACGATCTTTAGAACCTGTTTGCATTGCCTCAACAGAACCCATTCCGCGGTAAGATTTGAATTTTCTTCCTTCGAAGATAATAGTTTCACCTGGAGATTCTTTTGTTCCTGCTAATAAAGATCCTAACATTACACAGTCAGCACCGGCAGCAATTGCTTTAGGAATATCTCCTGTATAACGAATTCCTCCATCTGCAATAACCGGAACTCCGGTTCCTTTAATAGCCGCAGCTACTTCAAGAACTGCTGAGAATTGAGGAAAACCAACACCAGCAACGATACGGGTTGTACAGATAGAACCAGGTCCGATTCCTACTTTTACTCCGTCTGCTCCGTTTGCTACTAAATATTTAGCCGCTTCAGGAGTTGCAATGTTCCCTACAATTACATCAATATTTGGGAATTTTGATTTTATTTCTTTCAATGTATTTACTACACCTTCAGTATGTCCGTGAGCGGTATCGATAATGATCGCATCTACTCCGGCAGCAACTAATGCTTCTGCTCTTTGAACTGCGTCACCGGTAACACCAATGGCTGCAGCTACTCTTAAACGACCAAAAACATCTTTGTTAGCGATTGGTTTTTGAGTCAGTTTTGTAATATCTCTAAAAGTAATTAAACCAACCAATTCATAGTTAGCATTTACTACTGGTAATTTTTCGATTTTATGTCCTTGTAAAACTACTTCGGCTTGTTCTAGTGAAGTTCCTTCGGCAACAGTAACTAAATTGGTACTTGTCATTACCTCAGCGATTGGTCTTGCTCCGTTTTTTTCGAAACGTAAATCACGGTTAGTAACGATTCCTTTTAGAATTTTGTTTTCGTCAACAATTGGGATTCCGCCAATTCCGAATTCTTTCATCGCATTTTTTGCATCTGCAATGGTAGAATTTGTTGGTAAAGTTACCGGATCGATAATCATTCCTGATTCAGCACGTTTTACTCTTCTAACTTTCGCAGCTTGTTGCTCGATTGTCATGTTTTTATGCAAAACACCTATTCCGCCTTCTTGTGCCATAGCGATTGCCATAGAACTTTCGGTAACTGTATCCATAGCAGCTGATACTATTGGAACGTTTAGTGTTATATTTCGTGAAAATTTTGATTTGATGCTCACTTCGCGAGGAAGCACATTCGAGTAGTTAGGTACTAATAATACATCGTCGTAAGTTAAACCTTCGCCGATAATCTTGGAGTTGTGTGCTATCATGTTGCAATTTCTAGTTGAATTGCGTGCAAATATAGTGAATAAATTGGAAACTTGATTACTAACTTATTCATAAATTTAGCTTTACACGAAAGATCTTACAAATAACTTGACGTTAAATTCCAATAATTTTTAAATTTTAAATTCCAATTGCGGGTTTAAAATCCAATAAAAAAATTCTAAATGCCAATTTTCGATTAAATTCCAAACGCCAATACAACTCTTACGGCTCACTTGGAATTTGGAATTTTAAAGTATTGGAATTTGTTCTATTCTTCCGAATCATGGAAAACAAAATTGAAACCAAACTGAAATGCAATACTATTGGCCTTCGAGACATCTTTAAATTCCAGAACATTGTCGACGAGAAGATACATATTGAGTTTCCCTAGTGTTCCCGAAATTCCTAAACCGATGTTTTTGTTCGAATAAGGATCGAAGGTGTAAGTGGCTTTGACATCTAGCTTCTCGAAAATATTGCGTTTATAAAAAGCGGTTAGTGCTACAAAAGGTTCGACTGGCATTGACATGATAAACAATTGTCCACCGACTGCATTGGCATAACTTGTGGTTACTTTTCCTTTGCAATTACAATCGGCATTAGAACGTGATTCACCAAATGAATACTGAATCGAAGAATAAAATTTGGTTGGCCGCCAGGTGGTATACTTACTATAAAGCGTATCTCGTGGTATGGCTTTATCGAATTCATCAAAAATATCTTCCGGTTCGTTTGTAGGATCAAAACTAGGATTTGCACCTTTATAATTATAAGTTCCTTTGTAGGTTAATGTTTCGATATCTTTAGTGTGATTTATAAAACCAAGATCAACAATGCTCGCCGTAAACTGAAGATTATCTTTGAAATAATAGGTAAGTCCAGCATCGATACCAAATCCTAAACTACCGTTAAAAAAGGTGTTATGAGCAATATCTTTAGGAATACTTCCTTCGTATTCATCTTTGGTAAAAGTAGCAATACCTGAGGTTTTCAATTCTAAATTCGAGGCTATTATCTGCTCGTACATATTGGGCGTTCCCACACTTTGACCTGTATAAATAAATCCTGAATTTTTGGTAGAAGTTGCATTTGCACCACTTGAATACAATTTTGCACGACCTCCTAAAACTAGTTTCTCACTTAGCTTTTTATGAAATCCTACGTGAAATACAGAAAGTACTTCAGCCCTTACATTTAAATCAGCCAGATTGAATGCTCTGCCAATATGATCGCGATTTCCGTCTAAGGCTAATATGGCGAGATCTTTAGGAACATACATTAAGAAATCGAATTCCTGATAGGCGCCAAACGAAATATAAGACTGGCTGTCTCTTCCTCCTACTCTAAATCCTCCGGAAAATAATTCGAGTTGCTGATTGACCTGTGTTTTATCTTTACTCGAAGAATTATTGATCACATTTCGCACTTTATCATTAAAATCGACTCCGTTGTTAGCGAATAAATCATAGGCAGAGAAACTGCTGGAACCTAAATTGGCTGATACTCCGGACAAAACGGGAATGCCAAAATAGAATTTATACGAAACATCGGCTCCTGGATTTACGAGCGATGATTGCGGAATAGAAGTAAAATTATACAACACTTCTTTGTTTTGGGCAAAACCGGAAAGTTGTAAAGCGACGATTAAAATCAGGTATAATTTTCTCATTCTATTACCATATAAACGGTTGCGCCTGATTTGAATTTTAAATTACCTGTACTATTTTGATCTAATGGAGGTCCGGGCGCCATTGTTACAAGGAAACCTAACTTAGTAGTTCTTTTTAGGAGATCTAACCTTTGGCCTTCAAATACTTCTGTTGGGAATTTAATAATATTTGAGGTTCCTGAATATGCCGGAACATTATACGAATCTGTTTCAAGTACCTCATTATTAGCATCGAGAAGCAAAAGATCAATTCTAAAGGCTCTAATTATGGTGTTTTCAATTTCGAAGTCAAGTTCTGTTTTGACCAAATTATCCCTGAAGAATTTTTCTTTAAAAGCATCAAATTCAGTTACATCAGGATAGAGCGCTAAACTTCCGTCATTTACAAGTTGAGTTGCGGGAACATTGAAATAAGCCAGATTGGCCACAAAAACAGGTTCTAATTTCAGGTCTTTGGTCTGATCAAAATCGAGGTCGCTTGAACATGAAAGAAACAAGCCTGATAAAAATAATATCGTAGAGATTCTCTTTACAAAAGTTGCTTTCATGGGTAGGTTATATATCTAAATAACACACAACGTTATTCTGTTATTACTTATTATCTGCTATAAGTAAATATAGTAAATTTCCTAATGGAATTTACCAAATAATTTCGAAGCTTCATTATAAGCACTTTCAAAACTTAAAGAGTTTAAACCGGTAGCTTTTTTGTTGGATGTAAAATAAGAAATCAGTTTTTCTGTAGGCATATTTCCCGTTAGTTTATCTGTTGCCATCGGGCATCCGCCAAATCCCTGAATTGCACCATCAAAACGGGTACAGCCTGCTTTTGATGCGGCATCGATTTTTTCGAACCAAGTAGTAGGCGTGGTATGTAAATGTGCCCCAAACTCTATTTGAGGATACTTAGGAATCAGATTTGAAAAAAGATAAGTGATCACTTCCGGCGTAGAGCTGCCAACGGTATCTGAAAGTGATAAAATTTTCACACCCATTCCGGCTAGCTTTTCTGTCCATTCGCCCACGATTTCAACATTCCAGGGATCTCCGTACGGATTCCCGAAGCCCATTGAAAGATAGGTTACGACTTCTTTGTTTTTCTTGTCTGCAATTTCAAGAATTTCTTCTAGTGTTACTAAAGATTCAGCAATGGTTTTATGCGTATTTCTCATCTGAAAATTCTCGGATATCGAAAAAGGAAATCCCAAATATTGAATAGGTTCATGTTCTGCCGCTGCTGCTGCGCCTTGCGTATTGGCAATTATAGCCAGCAATTTGCTAGTAGTCTGCGACAAATCAAGTTGTGCCAGAACCTCAGCCGTATCCTGCATTTGTGGGATGGCCTTTGGCGATACAAAACTCCCAAAATCAATCGTATCAAATCCTACTCTAAGCAAAGCTTGTATATAAGAAACCTTGTTTTTAGTGGGTATAAAAGTTTTGATACCTTGCATAGCATCACGTGGACATTCGATAATCTTGATTTCTTTATTCAAAGCTTATTCTTTAGTGAAGGCTAAGTTAGTTTCTTTTTTAAAGAAATAAAAAAAAACTCTTGGTGTTATTTTTTATCATATAATTTATATAAGTTCATTTTAAAATAATTGTATGAATGCTAGTGATAAAAATCATTTAAGTTTTTAAATATTTCTTATTACTTAAAAAAGTAATAAACATAAATATTACACATAAATGTAATATATTTATTTATTACGTATATTTGTAATATAGAGATTAATTTATTTTTAATTATATTTGAATATGACAAGCGTAATTACCGGAGATATCATTGGTTCAAGACAACAAACGTCTAAACATTGGGTGGAGGATTTAAAAAAAATCCTGTCTCCGTTTGGAGAAACGCCAAGTCAATGGGAAGTCTACAGGGGTGATGAATTTCAAATCGAAATTAAAAATCCCGAAGAAGCGTTATGGTCTGCAATTTTGATAAAGGCGCATTTAAGAACTATAAAATTAGATGCCCGAATGAGTATTGGTTTTGGCGACAAAACGCATGAAGCAGAGAAAATATCCGAAAGTAATGGCATTGCTTTTATACATTCAGGAGAACTTTTTGAAACTTTAAAAAAACAAAAACTAACTTTAGCAATGAGAACCGGTGATGCTATTTTTGATGAAAAGATAAACCTGATGATTCAACTGGCTTTAACCTTTATGGATAACTGGCTCGCACAACAAGCTGAATTTGTAGCCGCTGCAATAGAAAATCCTGCGTTGTCGCAAGAAGAATTAGGACAAAAATTGGGCATTAATCAAGCTGCAGTGAGCCGTAGACAAAAGCGCGCCCAATTTGATTTGATACAACAATTAGATCGTTATTTTAGAACCCAAATAAAACAACTTACAACGCCATGATTTTATTTATAAAACTACTTTTAGCACATTTATTAGGCGATTTTATATGGCAGCCCAACTCATGGGTAGCGGATAAAGAAGCCAAAAAACATAAAAGTATTTATTTATACCTTCATATTCTTTTACACGGAATCCTGGCTGCAATTTTGGTTGGGGAAATTCAGTTTATACCTTATGCTGTTTTAATTGCTGTTACGCACGGCATTATCGATTTGATCAAACTCAATTTTCAGAAGAAAAAAACAAAGCGTACCTGGTTTGTTCTCGACCAAATTGCGCATGTTTTAATTTTGATTGGAGTTGTATTACTTTACAAAGGCGAACCAATACAATTTCAATGGTTTAACAATCAGTTTTGGGTTTTAATTACTGGTGTTTTATTGATTACCAAACCCACTTCTATTTTCATTAAAACTATTATTTCGATCTGGACTCCGGAAAGCCAGAATAGTCACAACGACAATTCGCTGGCTACCGCAGGAAATTATATTGGAATACTGGAAAGATTATTTGTGTTCTGTTTTATCGTAACAGGACATTTTGAAGCGATTGGCTTTCTTTTGGCTGCTAAATCTATTTTTAGATTTGGGGATTTAAAAGAAGCCAAAGACAGAAAACTCACCGAGTACGTTATGATTGGTACTTTGATGAGTTTTGGAATCTCTATTATTACAGGATTAATTGTTCAGACGTTGCTTTTACAATTGCTCTAAAACCTTTTTATTGATCGCTTTTACCAAAGCAGGGCCTTCGTAAATAAATCCGGTGTACAATTGTACCAGACTTGCTCCAGCATTTAGTTTTTCGATGGCATCATCTGCAGAATGTATTCCTCCTACTCCAATGATCGGGAATGCTTTATTGCTTTTTTCAGAAAGAAAACGAATTACTTCTGTCGAACGTTTCGTTAATGGTTTTCCGGATAAACCTCCCATTTCGGTTTGATTTTCAGATTGCAAACCTTCTCTTGAAATTGTCGTATTGGTAGCAATTACGCCCGCAATTTGAGTGGTTTTTACAATATCAATAATATCTAATAATTGCTCGTCTGTAAGATCGGGAGCGATTTTTAAAAGTATCGGTTTTATTTTTTGAGTGCTTGTTTTTTGCTTTTCAACATTTCTGTTTTGTAGCGTTTGCAATAAAGCTGTCAAAGGTTCTTTGTCTTGTAAAGCTCTTAAATTGGGTGTATTTGGAGAACTTACATTTACCACAAAATAATCGACATGATCAAACAGCGCATCAAAACAAATGATATAATCCTCTACGGCATTTTCGTTTGGCGTCACTTTATTTTTACCGATGTTTCCACCAATCAAAACTCCTGAATTCTTTTTCAAACGCTCTACGGCTTCAAGAACTCCTCCGTTATTAAAACCCATTCGGTTAATAATGGCCTGATCCGCTTTTAGCCTAAACAAACGTTTCTTAGGATTTCCTTCCTGACCAACCGGTGTTACAGTTCCTATTTCGATAAAACCAAAACCAAAATCAGATAATTCCTTGTATAGCTTGGCATCTTTGTCGAATCCCGCTGCAAGTCCTACCGGATTTTTGAATTTAATTCCGAAAACTTCACGTTCTAAACGGGTATCTTTTACTTCGTATATTGATCTGATAATTGATGAAACTCCTGGAATTTTCGAAATAAATTTAACAAATGAAAAAGTAAAGTAATGCACTTCTTCCGGATCAAACCAAAAAAGTATCGGGCGAATTATCAATTTATACATAAGAGTTGTTGTGTGTTTTTTTCGATTGCAAATTTAATTATAATACTTGAAAATGACTTCTTTTTTACAGAAACAAATTAGTAAGTGATTTTAAAGGGTTTCTCAGGCAAATTGACCCCTTAAACTCCAGACAAAAATTCATCTTTTAATGTTGCAAGTTATAAAATGAAACACCTTAAGGCTTTTCGGTAAACTTACTAGACTTTTTATTCTTTAATTTTAAAACTTCTAAACTAAAGTCTGATTTAATAAACAACAAAATGCTACACAGAATGAGTGGTTATTTAAAAAAACTTTGCTTTTTGCACTTCTTTTTAGCCTCATTAGCATCCTTACTAATAAATCTATAGCTCAGGAAAATGAGGATAAAGAAGTTTTTCAAACCCCATCATCAAATTGGGATTTCAATCAATTATATTCATGTTTTTGAAGGAAGAGACGGCGAAGGAAATCGTGAAGTTTTAAGCCTTCCGGCATGTGGAGTTGATTATACTTTTTAGTTTCATAAAAACTGGCCTATAGGCCTGCATACCGATTTTGCAATTGAAAAATTTAAAGTCGAAAAAGTGCATGCAAACGATCAAGATAATGAAACCCTAGAAATGAAGTTACCCTATTGCTCCGGCTCTGATAGGAATTTATAAACCAAGCGAATCCTGGAGTTTTCTTTTAGGATTTGGGGGCGAATTTGCCAAAGAAGAAAACTACTTTCTAACCCGGGTTGGTGCTGAATACGGTTATGAACTCCCAAAAAACTGGGAAATATTCGGCACATTTAGTTATGATCTTAAATGGAATGCCTACGATAGCTGGGGAATTGGATTAGGAATTGTAAAAAACTTTGGAGGAAAATAGGTTTTGAAGAACGTAAAAGTGCATTTTAATTTAATAGATTTCAAACTAAATAATGTTACTTTTTTATAATTATTCTTATTTTTTTATAATTTTAATGAGCTTAAAATACTATAAATGAAAAACATAAAAAAGCAACTTACAAAACAAAGCAAAATATACTCAACCAAAAGCTCTTAACTTAACTTGATAGTATTATACTACAAGATTATTTTCAGTGAAGAATAAACAGAATTAACTCCATAGGATTACTATGATTTAATGTTATTTTTTTAACTTTATCCTCTATTTTAACTGACACAAATAAAATACCACCATAATGAAAAATAAAACTTATTGGATTTTAGCAATTCTCACCATCTCCATCATTTCCATTGCTTACGGCTACACCAAAATTATTGTTCCCAAGCAAAAATTAGCTGCAATGGATTGTGCCGAAACTCCAAATACTTCTGATACATCTTTATTTAAACCCACCATCGAAAATAAAAACAAGCCTCCTTTAAATAAAGCGCCTAAAGGTATGGTATGGATTCCAGGCGGAGAATTTTCGATGGGAAGCAATGTCGAAGATGAAAGTTTATGCAGCATAAAAGGCGTTACAAAAGATGCTGCACCCATACATCAGGTTTATGTAGATGGTTTTTATATGGATCAAACCGAAGTAACCAACGATCAATTTGAAGCTTTTGTTAAAGCTACGGGTTATGTTACCTTAGCCGAAATAAAACCAACTCACGAAGAATATCCGGATGCACCACTGGAAAATTTAGTTGCCGGATCTGCCGTTTTTACTCCTACTGCTGCTAAGGTAAATTTGGGTAATTATATGCAATGGTGGTCTTATGCTAAGGGAGCAGACTGGAGACATCCTGAAGGCGCCGGAAGTTCTATAAAAGGAAGAGGCAATTATCCTGTTGTTCAAATTTCATACGATGATGCGGCGGCTTACGCCAAATGGGCAGGTAAAAGATTACCAACAGAAGCCGAATGGGAATTTGCTGCACGAGGCGGAAAATCAGGACAATTATATGCCTGGGGAAATACATTAAAACCTAAAGGAAAATTTCAGGCTAATATTTATCAGGGACACTTTCCTATAGAAAAAGGCGATACTGGAGAAGATGGGTATATTGGTATTGCACCAACTGCTCAATTTGAACCAAATCCGTATGGTCTTTATGACATTGGAGGAAATGTATGGGAATGGACAAATGACTGGTATACCGCAGATTATTATGATGTTTTAAAACAAAGTGGAAAAGTAGCCAAAAATCCGCAGGGCCCTGAGTCATCATACGACCCGGGAGAACCAAATTTACCTAAAAAAGTACAGCGCGGAGGATCATTTTTATGTACCGATCAATATTGTACGCGCTATATGGTTGGAACAAGAGGAAAAGGTGACTACAAATCACCGGCAAACCATATTGGTTTTAGATGTGTGCAATAATTTTTTGAAAAAAGTTTGCCGCCAATTTGCACGAATCAATTTAATATAATCATCCAATTTCACCAATTAAGATACGTGAAATTGGATTTTTAAAGTTTTAACCAAACAGTTAATATTAGTGCTAATTCGTGAAATTCGTGGCAAACCCTTTTCAACTCGTTTTTTCATTTTTCATAATTTAGAGCTTCACAACGCCTAATTATTTGCTTATATTTGCTAAAAATTAAACAAATGCAACATATTATAGATCGTTTTATCAGTTACGTAACTATTGATACTGAGTCAGACCCAAATTCAAATACCACTCCAAGTACAGAAAAACAATGGAATCTTGCCAATAAATTAGTCGAAGAACTAAAAACAATTGGCCTTGAAGATGTTACTATTGATGACAAAGCTTATATCATGGCCACTTTACCAAGTAATGTAGCTCATGACGTACCAACGATTGGTTTTGTTTCGCATTTTGATACTTCTCCTGATTTTAGCGGAGCTAATGTAAAACCTCAAATTATTGAGAATTACGACGGAAAAGATATCATCTTAAACGCTGAGAAAAACATTGTTTTATCTCCAAATTACTTTAAAGATCTACTACAATATAAAGGACAAACAATCATCACAACCGACGGAACTACTTTGTTAGGTGCCGATGATAAAGCTGGAATTACCGAGATTGTTTCGGCAATGGAATACCTGATTCAGCATCCTGAAATTAAACACGGAAAAATCAGAATTGGTTTTACCCCCGATGAAGAAATTGGCCGTGGCGCTCATCATTTTGATGTGGAGAAATTTGGCGCACAATGGGCGTATACGATGGACGGAAGCCAGATTGGTGAATTAGAATATGAAAATTTCAATGCTGCCGGAGCCAAAATCACTTTCAAAGGAAAAAGTGTTCACCCGGGCTATGCCAAAGGAAAAATGATCAATTCGATGTTGATCGCTAATGATTTCATCAACGAACTGCCTAAAGGAGAAACACCTCAGGAAACTAAAGGTTACGAAGGATTTTTTCACATACATCACATTACAGGAAGTATCGAAGAAACAGTTTTAGAATTGATTATTCGTGATCATAACAAATTGAAATTCGAAAAACGAAAAGATTTAATTGGTAAAATTGCCAAGAAAATCAATAAAAAATTCGCCAAACAATTTGGTGAAGATATTGTAACTGCCCAAGTTAAAGATCAGTATTACAATATGAAAGAAAAAGTGCTTCCAGTAAAACATATCGTTGATATTGCTGAAAAAGCAATGCGCGAATTAAATATCAAACCGATCATTAAACCTATTCGTGGCGGAACTGACGGATCGCAATTATCATTTATGGGACTACCTTGCCCAAATATATTTGCAGGCGGACATAACTTTCACGGTAAATACGAATATGTTCCCGCAGAAAGTATCCAAAAAGCAACAGATGTAATTGTAAAGATTGCCGAATTAACTGCAATTCCGGGCGCTTTTGATGTAGCTGAAAAAACTAAAAGAAAAAGATAAATTCTAATTTTGAAGATTGGGAAAGGCGCAAATTCCAAATTCCAATTATCTGTATAGACCTTTGTCAAAGTTTTAAAACTTTGACAAAGGTTTTTTTTTACGCACGTTTGTCCTTGCGAGGAATTTTCCTCTAGTTTCTCATCTCGAAGGAAGGGAGACTCGATAGCAAACAGACCAATTAGATCATACTCCTATTTCCGTTCAGATATTCGCCAATCTTTGTGGAGTTTCTTGTGTGATCTCTCCTGCGTCGAGATCACAAGATTACCGCTAGGTCGTGTGTAAACTTTTACGGAAATATAATTAAGATTACCTTCTCCCAGTTAACACGTCATTCCTCGCAAAGGACATAAAATGCGTTGAACAAAAAAAATCCCAAATTCCAATCGTAAAATTGGAATTTGGGATTTTTTAAAATTGAAATTTATAAAAAAAACTTACGCTTTTTTAGCCAAAGCAGCGCTCATTTCCATAGAAATAGCTGAACGCTCAATTTTTAATTTTCCTGACATTGTTTCGATTACTGCACTTGTTTCAGCAAGCTCAACAATTTTACCGTGAAAACCACTTTTTGTAATTATTTTATCACCTACTTTTAGGCTGCTTTCAAATTCTTTTTCGTTTTTTGCTCTTTTTTGTTGTGGTCTTATCATGAAGAAATACAACACTACAAACATTAGTAAATAAGGAGCAAATTTCATTAAATCTTGCATAGTATTCAGTTTTTATTTTTGTTATTAATATTTATGTTTTTAGCTCTTATTCCTGATAGTATCGGGATTGGAGTTTGGAATTTAAAGATTGAAATTTAATTACATTAAACCACGCCCAACTTTAACCATCTTTTTATTAGCCGTAAGCTCTTTAACAAGGTTATCTAAAATTCCGTTGATAAAAATACTACTTTTTGGTGTAGAATACTCTTTTGCAATTTCTAAATATTCGTTAAGAGTTACTTTTACCGGGATCGAAGGAAATTTTAAAAATTCGCAAATTGCCATTTTCAAAATAATAGTATCGATTTCGGCGATTCTTTCACTGTCCCAATTTGGTGTTTTATCGTCGTATTCTTTTGCAAAAATAGTTTCGTTCAAAACTGTTCTTCTGAACAAATCTTTAGCGAAGTCTTTATCTTCAACATCTTTATACAATTTTGGCACTCTAAAATCATCAGAATCCTGAGTTTTTATTGCTTTTAATTGCTTAACGATATGTGTATTTACAACCGGAATATCATCAACCCATGTTAATTTATCATCTTCTAAATACTCATATAATTTTTCGTTAGGAACAATTACATCAGCAAATAAATCGATTACAAATTGTCTGTCTTCCTCAAAAGTATTAGTTGTAGTGCTCATGTATTTTGCATACAAATCACTTGACTTAATATCATTTAAAAGTAAAATGATATAATCATCATTCAAAGACCAATTGTTGATTTTACGATTTTCTAAAGCAATACTCAAAGAATTACTTTCGGCAAGAAGTTGGAAAATTTTGTTGTTGATAAACTTTTCGTTCGGATTACGTTCTGCAGCAGTTGCAAGATGTTTTTTGCTTGAAAGATGTAAAAAAACAGATTCTTTTTTGCAAATTTCAATCAGTGAAGAAAGCATTATAAGATATAAATCCTGAATATTATCGATACTGTAAAAAAGAAACTTTTCTTCTTTTTCCAGATTATCAGAACCGCTTTGATGCATTGCATAAATGGATTGCATTACTTTAACGCGTATGTGTCTTCTATTTACCACCTTGTAAGAACATTTAAAAATTAGTCTGCAAAATTAAGGATTTCAATCCTTATATTAAAATTAATTCGCAATTTTTAGTCACAGTTATCAGTCGCGGTTTTCAATATTGCAGAAAGTGGTTAAAAAATCCCTGTTTTTAGTCGCGATTTTAGGCCATAAGTATAAAAAAAGTCTCAGTCTCAATTTTCAAAACTGATAACTGAGACTGAGACTGTATACCGAGACCGTAAACTAAAAATTACTTCTTAGCAGCGTTTTCAATTTTTCTTAAATCGATACGATTTTGAGCAATTGTAAGTGCAGCTTTATGAGTTGTCATTCCGTTTTTCACAGCATAATCGATAATTTCTAAAGTAGTGTTATAGATATTTTCGGTTTTTGTCATGATTTCAGCTTTACCGTAGTGCTCTAATTCAGCATAAACATTGATAATTCCACCAGCATTGATTAGGAAATCAGGTGCATATAAAATACCTCTTTCCTGTAATCTTGCTCCGTGAATATTTTCATCAGCTAACTGATTGTTGGCAGCACCAGCAATAACTTTAGCTTTGATTTTATTTACGGTATCGTTATTAATAGTTGCTCCCATTGCACATGGCGCATAAATATCAACATCAGCAGCATATAAATCTTCTCCTGTAAATATTGTTGCGTTGTATTTTTGAGCTACTTCGTATAATTTTTCTTCGTTAATATCAGCAATTGTAACGATTGCTCCTTCTTTAGTCAAATACTCTACCAAAGCTTCACCAACGTGACCAATTCCCTGAACCAAAACTTTTTTACCGTCTAAAACATCAGTACCAAACTGACTTTTAGCAGCAGCTTTCATTCCTAAATAAACACCATAAGCTGTTATTGGAGAAGGATTTCCTGAACCACCTCTTTCTTCCGAGATACCCGTAACATAAGGCGTTACATCTCTTACAGTGTCCATATCTTTAGTTTCCATTCCAACATCTTCTGCTGTAATATATCTTCCGCCCAAAGAGTGTACAAACTCTCCAAACTTGCGCATTAATTCAGGCGTTTTTTGCGTTTTAGCATCCCCAATAATTACTGCTTTACCTCCACCAATGTTTAATCCTGTGATGGCAGATTTATATGTCATACCTCTTGAAAGACGCAAAACATCGTTTAATGCTTCCCATTCGGTATTATAGTTCCACATTCTGGTCCCTCCTAAAGCTGGCCCCATAACTGAATTATGAATACCAATAATTGCTTTTAAACCCGTATCTTTGTCATTGCAAAAAACAATTTGTTCGTGATCATCAAAAGATAGTTGACCAAAAACAGGATCCATTTTTTGAAGTTCCTTTCCAGTTGCGAAAGTTGCATCCATAGCGCTAGTATTTTATTAGTTAAAATTATGAATTTGTCAAAAAGACTTCTCAAATTTATATAAAAAATACACTTGTGCTAATTTTTTATCTTTAAAATAACAATATAACAATCGTTTTGTTTTGATTAAATTGTACTTTCCGTTAATTTTAATTCATAAAAATTTACAAAATCAACACAATTCAACATTGAATATCATAAAAAAATGAAAGAATTAAGCTATTTAAACAAATATTTCATAAAATATAAATATAGTTTCTCTTTAGGAATTTTAATCACTATAATCGCACAAATATTCTCTTTATTCACTCCTAAGCTTATTAGTAAGTCTTTAAACGCTATCGAAAAGTTTGATAAGCTGCCAGAAGCCGATCAGACATCGCAAGTAATCATTGATACTTATCGCGATGGACTAATTCATAACGTATTGCTAATCATAGCCACTACGATTGTTGCAGGTTTCCTTACTTTTTTAATGCGCCAGACTTTAATCGTAATGTCACGCCATATTGAGTTTGATTTAAAAAATGAGGTTTTCAGACAATATGAAAATCTTTCGCAAAATTTTTACAAACAAAATCGTACGGGAGATTTAATGAATCGTATTAGTGAAGATGTTTCAAAAGTACGTATGTATGTTGGTCCGGCCGTAATGTACACCATCAATACATTTATACGTTTTGCCATCGTTATTATATATATGTATAATGTTTCACCATTATTGACCTTATATACTATTTTGCCCTTACCAATTCTTTCGTATTGCATTTTTAAATTAAGTTCTGAAATCAATAAACGAAGCACCACTTTTCAGCAATATTTATCGAAAGTTTCGAGTTTCTCTCAGGAAATTTTTTCAGGAATCAGAGTAATCAAAGCAAATTCGTTAGAAAACCAACATCAGAATAATATGGTGGCTCTTGCTGATGAAAGCAAAAAGAAAAGTTTAGATTTAGCCAAAGTGCAATCGCTATTTGGTCCTTTAATGATTGCCTTAATCGGAATCAGTAATTTAGTAGTGATTTATTTTGGAGGTGTTATGTACATCAACGGGACAATTCCCAATATTGGTACGATTGCTGAGTTTATTTTATATGTAAATATGCTTACCTGGCCTGTTGCTTCATTAGGATGGGTTTCCTCTATGGTACAGGAAGCAGAAGCTTCTCAGAAACGTTTGAATGAGTTTTTAAAACTGGAGCCGGAAATTAAAAATAAAAATGAGAATTCATCCGATATTCAAGGTTCGATTGCTTTCGAAAATGTGAGCTACACTTATGAAGATACAAATATCGAAGCGTTGAAAAATGTAACTTTTACAGTAAAAAAAGGAGAAACACTGGCTATTTTAGGAAAAACAGGGTCTGGAAAATCGACTATTTTATCTCTGATTTCCCGTTTGTATGATGTTACTGAAGGAAGAATCACCATTGACGGAAACGAAATCAGCACTTTGAACTTAAATGATCTGAGAAATAATATCGGAATTGTACCTCAAGATGCTTTTCTATTCTCAGACACTATTAAAAACAATATAAAATTTGGTAATCAAAACGCTACAGACGAGCAAGTAATCGAAGCGGCCAAAAATGCTGTAGTTCACGATAATATTGCAGCTTTCAACAAACAATATGATACTATTTTAGGAGAAAGAGGTATCACACTTTCGGGCGGACAAAAGCAGCGTGTATCTATTGCGCGTGCCATTATAAAAAACCCGGCCATACTGCTTTTTGATGATTGTTTATCGGCAGTAGACACCGAGACAGAAGAAACAATTTTGAATAATTTATTCGAAATCTGTAAAGATAAAACTACAATAATTGTAAGCCACAGAGTATCCTCAGCAAAGAATGCAGACAACATAATCATTTTAGAAGACGGAAGGATCATTCAACAAGGCTCTCATAATCAATTAATAAATCAGGAAGGATATTATGCATCGTTATATTTAAAACAACTTTCGGAAAAAGAATTACTTTAAATGTTGCGTAATAGATAATTTTTTATGATTTTTGAGTACTATTAATTCCAAAAATGATAGAACGTATTATGAGAGAAAATGACATGTTAGAAAAAGAAGAGATTTTTTCTAAAGTATTACGAGCAGGAAGAAGAACTTATTTCTTTGATGTGAGAGCTACTAAAGCTGATGATTATTATATCACTATTACCGAAAGCAAAAAATTTACCGAAGAAGACGGTTCTTTTCATTTTAAAAAACACAAAATCTACTTGTACAAAGAAGATTTTAGTGCTTTCGCCGAAATACTAGAAGAAATGACTTCGTATGTCTTGAACCACAAAGGCGAAGAAGTAATTTCTGAGAGACACCAAAAAGATTTTAAGAAAGAATATGGTTCTGATAAACCTGAGGGGCAAAGAACCAGTTTTACCGATATTGATTTTGACGATATTTAGTCGAAAATAACTTTTTAAAAAGTACAAGTCCAACATGTTCTGCATTTTGGACTTTTTTTATATATTAATTTATTATTTTAGAGTTTAGTTTTTTAGATTTTAGACTTCTTAAATTCACTACAACTCAACAACAATTCAATATCTTTAAAATGAAAAAATTAATCCTTTTACTTACTTTCTTCTTTATCTATACGACTTCTTTCTCACAGAAATTAGAATACGAAACCAAATCAAATATTCAATATCACAACGCAGCAACCAATAAGTCCGACAGTTATATTAATGAAAGATGTGTTTTGGATATTTATTATCCTAAGAACACTAAAAATTTCGCAACGATTGTCTGGTTTCACGGAGGAGGATTAACAGGCGGAAGCAAAGAAATTCCGGAAGCTTTAAAAAATAAAGGTTTTGCCATTATTGGTGTAAATTATAGATTATCGCCAAAAGCAAAAGCAGCAAAAGCAATCGACGATGCAGCCGCGGCAGTTGCCTGGGCATTTAACAATATTGCCAATTACGGGGGAGATACTTCTTTAATTTTCGTTTCCGGACATTCGGCAGGAGGTTATTTAGCTTCAATGATTGGTTTAAATAAAGAATACTTAAAGAAAGAAGGAATCGATGCCAATAAAATTGCAGGATTAATTCCGTTTAGCGGGCAATGTATTACTCATTTTGAAATTAGAAGAGAAAACGGAATTCCGGAAACAACTCCCACTATAGATGCTTTTGCACCTTTGTTTTATGTTCGCGCTGATGCTCCGCCACTTTTACTAATCACCGGAGATCGCGAATTAGAAATGCTGGGGCGATATGAAGAAAACGCTTATATGGCAAGAATGATGAAACTGGTTGGTCATAAACAAACCAAAATTTACGAACTAGACGGTTACGGCCACGGAATGACGGAACCGGCATTTCCATTACTTGTAAATGAAATCAACCGAATTGTAAAAGAAAAGAAAAAATAATCCCTAAAACAAATCCACGGCAATGGAAACACAATTATTAATATTACCCGGACTAGGAAATTCCGGTGAGAAACACTGGCAGACCTTTTGGCATAAAAAATTCGAAAACTCAATACGTTTAGTTCAGGACAATTGGGACGAACCCATTCGCGAAGAATGGCTGAAACGATTAAATGAAGAAGTATCAAAACTAGATCAGCCCACTATTTTAGTGGCACATAGTTTAGCAGTTTCACTAGTATTGCATTGGGCAAAAGAAAATAGCAATCCTAATATTGTGGGTGCTTTTTTAGTAGCTCCTGCAGATGTAGATTCACCTCAACACACACCAGAATCTGTTCGTAATTTTTCACCAATGCCAATTTACAAATTACCTTTTCCGTCGATAGTTGTGGCAAGCGAAAATGATCCTTATGCTACTTTTGAAAGAAAGCAATATTTTGCCCAACAATGGGGAAGCGATTTTGTAAATGTTGGTCATCAAGGACACATCAACTCTGATTCTGATTTAAAATACTGGGAAGAAGGGCAATTGATATTACAGCAGTTAATTGAGAAAGTTTCTTAGCTACAGTCTCAGTAGCGGTTTACAGTTTTGGACTGAGACTGTAAACTCAAAAAACTACCCAATCCTAAGACCGTTTTCTATTTTAAAATCAGGAGCTAATAAAATAACATCTCCCTGCTCGCCTACAGCACCAAGAACCAAACATTCGCTCATAAATTTCCCGATTTGTTTTCTTGGGAAGTTTACAACAGCTACAATTTGTCTGTTTACCAGATCTTCTTTTTGATAGCGTTTGGTAATTTGTGCCGATGATTTTCGAATACCAACTTCAGCACCAAAATCGATTGTGAGCTGATAGGCCGGTTTTCTTGCTTCGGGAAAATCATTTACTTCTATAATGGTTCCGACACGCATATCGGTTCTTTCGAATTCATTCCAGGTTAAATCCATTTTTATTTTCAATATTGTTGAATTACAAACCTATTAATTTTGTAATTATTACCACTAATTCTATAACCGTTTTTTTAGTACTACTGCTAATTTTACTCAACAAGTTATTAAGCTCAAACTAAAAAATTATAAAATGGAAAAAACCCTCCTTAACGCCGACCAATCTCTAAGAGATTTTGATTTTGATATTCAAGAACTAAATACAGACAAATACATAGAAACTGCTAAAAATGTACGCTTGTATGTAAAGGATTATGGAAAAGGAAAACCAGTAATTTTAATTCACGGCTGGCCACTTTCGAATGAAATGTGGGAATATCAGATCGATTTTTTAGTTCAGAACAATTACAGGGTTATTGCTTATGATCGTAGAGGATTTGGCAAATCATCTCAGCCTTATGATGGTTATGATTATGATACGTTAACAGATGATTTAAAAGAAATTATTGAACAGCTTCAATTAGAAAACGCAACTCTTGTAGGGTTCTCAATGGGTGGCGGCGAAGTGGTTCGCTATTTTAGTCGTTACGGCGGAAAAGGAGTTACAAAAGCAGCTTTAATCTCGTCGGTAGTTCCGTTTTTATTACAAACAAGCGATAATCCTGATGGACATCCAAAAGAAAAAAGCGAAACTACAGCAAATTCAATTAAAGAAGACAGAATTGGATTTGTAGATAATTTTGGAAAAACTTTTTTCGGAATCAATATCATCAATAAACCTCTAAGCACTCCTTTGCTGGAATACTACAGGACCCTATGTTCTTTTGCATCTCCCCGCGCAACTCTAAAATGTGCTGAATCTTTTTCATATACTGATTTTAGAGAAGAATTGGATTTTATAAAAGTTCCGACTTTAATTATTCACGGCGATGATGACAAAATTGTTCCTATTGAACTTACATCAAAAAAAGCAGCTAAAGCCATTCGTGAAAATACTTATATTGTTTATGAAGGCGCACCGCACGGATTATTCTATACAGATAAAGACAAATTAAATAATGATTTACTGAACTTTTTGAATTCGTAAATCAATACTATTGGTCAGGAATATCCAAAGAACTTTTATAAAATCTTCTTTGGATATTTTTTTTTGCTCTTGTCTTCTTTCTTTTACAGAATATTAAAGTTATTTTTGAATAACTAATTTTGTATAAAAATGGCACGCACTCCTTCGAATATGTTACCTCTTGGAACAATTGCTCCGGGCTTTAAACTAAAAGACACTAATTCTAATAATGTATATTCATTTGAAGATTTAAAAGGCTCAAAAGGAACCTTAGTGGTTTTTATTTGCAATCATTGTCCCTTTGTGCTTCATGTTATTAACGAAGTTGTCATGATTGCCAATGATTATCGCGTGCAAGGACTTGGAGTTGTTGCCATCTCCAGTAATGATGTCGAAAAATATCCTCAGGATTCGCCGGAATTAATGACGGAGTTTGCTTTTCACAATAAAATAGATTTCCCCTATTTATATGATGAAAGCCAGCAAGTTGCCAAAGCTTTTGATGCGGCATGTACTCCTGATTTCTATTTATTTGACGATCAGGACAGATTGTTTTATCGTGGTCAGCTCGATGATTCAAGGCCCGGAAACGGAATTCCTTTAAGCGGAACTGATCTTCGAAGCGCCATTGATGCCCTTATATACAACAGAAGTTTAAAGGAGCCGCAAAAGCCAAGTTTGGGCTGCAATATTAAATGGAAATAAACAATTATAGCTATTTCAAAAAGTTTACCTATCTTTGCAGATCAAATTAATTATTCTCATTGTGAGCACTATAAATATATTTACAGACTTTGCCCTGCTGTTTTCTCTAACAAGAAAGCCGCTTACTGCTGTATTTATTAGTCATAGTAAGGCCTTTATCAATTAGGCCTCCGTCTATTTCAAAATTTCCTCTTTCAGGCGGAGGATTTATACCACGATTTAATCATTTATTTTATTTGAAAGAGTAAATTCTCTCTCAAGTAATTTTTTGGTTTTTTCAATCAAAAATTTCCAAAACATACATTATTTAAAATTTCGATTTGCATAACGCATTTTGAAATAGAAATCATGCATTTATAAGCCTGTAAAAAGAAATTAAACAAAACACTGACATTCAAAATAAATTAATAATAAAATAAAACATAGTTATGAAACCAATACCCACTTTCTGTAAAACAGATTATCATTTTTTAAGAGAATTGATATCAAAAAGTAAAAATTCAACAAACGCCAAAGAAGCCAATCAGCTTTCGCAAGAATTAGACAGAGCTGTAATCAGCAAAGAAAGCGAACTGGATAACTCGGTTATAAGAATCAATTCTTATGTAACAATCGAAGATGTAAAAGCTAAGAAACAAATGAAAATTCAGATCGTTTTGCCATCATTTGCAGATGTAAAACAAAGTAAAATTTCAATACTCGCTCCTTTAAGTGTTGCTATTATTGGATTTAAAGAAAATGACGAAGTTGATTGGGAATTACCGGCTGGAATAAAAACACTAAAAATAGTTTCCGTTACTAATACAGCTGAAGAAAACTCTTAATTTTTTTAAACACCTCACTTGTGAAGGTGTTTTTTTATGTCCTATTTTAAATAAAAAAAACTATCCAATAAATAATTTACTGCATAGTTTTATGAATCTACAATTATAAACTTCTTACAATTGAGAGTTTATATAATTTGATATCGAAACCATTTGGGTATCATCTAACTTCGCTTTTTTCTGCATCCTTGTTAAAATTGGTTTCCACTCTTCCTGAGTAAATTTGTTTGCGTCATACAATTTATGACATCTTGCACAACTGTTTTCATACAAATTTTTGCCTTCTGCCAATTCAGGCGTTAATGCTACGGCTTTTGTTTCGGCTACCGGAGCAGCTGGTTCTGTCGTTGCAACCGAAGCTGTTTTTTGAGTTCCGCACGAAACTAAAAGCAACACTGCAGCAGCAAGGATTAAGATTTTTGATTTCATTGTTTTTCTATATTTTTAAGTAAATATAAAAAAATCCCATAAGCCGTAGCTTATGGGATTATTATTTAAAACAATACTAAATTGTATGTTACTTTCTTATTTTACATCCATTAATTCAACGTCAAAAATCAAAGTTGCGTGTGGCGGGATAACTCCTCCTGCACCTGAAGCACCGTAAGCTAAATCAGACGGGATTACAAAACGAGCCTTATCACCTACTTGTAATAAAGCAATACCTTCGTCCCATCCTTCGATAACCTGTCCCTGACCTAATCTAAATTCGATTGGTTTTTTACGTGGGTAAGATGAATCAAAAACTTTTCCGTTTTCTAAAGATCCTTCGTAATGAACTGCAACAGTTTTACCAGCTTCAGCTTTTTTACCATCTCCCTTATTAATCATTTTATAACGTAAACCGCTTTCTGTTTTATCAAAACCTGCAGCCAATTGCTCCATTTTTGCTTCAGATTCTGCTTTTAAAGCTGCATCTCTTTTTAGACGGGCCCCTTTTAAACCTACAAAAGCTTCAATAGCATTAAATTTCTCTGCTTCTTCTCCAACTCTGATAATTTCAACACTTTCTAAAGCATCACCCTGAGCTACAGCATCAACGATATCCTGACCTTCGATTACATGACCAAAAACAGTGTGTTTTCCGTCTAACCAAGAAGTTGGAACGTGAGTGATGTAAAACTGAGAACCGTTACTTGCAGGTCCTGAATTTGCCATTGCCAAAACTCCCGGACGATCGTGTTTTAAACTTGGGTGAAATTCATCATCAAATTTATATCCAGGATCTCCAGTTCCAGTTCCTTTTGGGCATCCACCCTGAATCATGAAATCAGGAATTACTCTATGAAATGTTAGACCGTCATAGAACTTTTGTCCTTGAGGTTTTACCTTATTTTCCATATTTCCTTCTGCAAGAGCTACAAAATTCCCTACAGTTCCCGGTGTTAAGTCGTGAGTTAGTTTTACTAAAATCGAACCTTTACTAGTGTTGAATTTAGCGTATATTCCGTTTTCCATGTTGTTATTTTTTATTTGATTGCAAATTTACAAATTAATTTTATATCAATTTGCGCTTTCTATTTTTTAGATTTTGATTTATAAGTAAGACCGTAAACTGTAAATGCTAAAGCTGATAATCCAACACACCCAATAGTTACGGCATGCCATCCGCCTAATTTCCATAATAATAATCCGTAAGCTGATCCGGCTGCTGTTCCTAAAAAGCTAAACGACATAAATACAGTATTTAACCTGTTTCTGGCTTCGGGAAGCAACGAATATACTCTGGTTTGGTTTGAGATATGAACCCCCTGGATCCCTATGTCGATAAAAACGATTCCAATGGCAATTCCGATGACGCTTTCTATTGAAAAATAAAAAACCAAAAAGCTAATTAAAATCAATAAACAACCATAACCTACAGCTACTCTGGAACCTCCTTTATCTCCCATTTTCCCTACTAAAGGCGCTGCTAAAGCTCCTGAAGCACCTACGATTCCGAATAAGCCAATTGTGGCACTATTATAACTAAAAGGTTCTCCTGAAAGCAATAAAACCATTGTGGTCCAAAATGCTCCAAACTGAGCAAAACTAAATACATTTATAAGAGTTGCTTCGCGTAAAATGGGCTGTGTTTTTATAAGTGTAAAAAGAGATTTAATGAGCTGACCATAGGTTCCCTGAAACTGAGGTTTATTTACCGGGAATTTACTCTGAATTACAAAAAAGATCAAAAGACAAATTCCCGATGCAATGTAAAACATGGATCTCCAGCCCAGAACCTGACCAATAAATCCGCTTAAAGTTCTTGATAATAGAATACCAACAAGTAATCCGCTCATGATGGTTCCTACAACTTTTCCTCGTTGTTCGGGCGCACTTAGTGATGCAGCCAATGGCAAAATAAGCTGTGGTACTATCGAGGTGATCCCTATTAATAAAGAAGCTATTTGTAAAAGAAAAAAACTTTTTGCCGTAGCAGCAAGAATTAAAGCAATTACCGAGGCAAAAGTAGTAATCAGGATTTGCTTTTTTCGCTCCAGTTTATCCCCCAAGGGAACCATAAAAAACAATCCGATAGCATAACCGGCCTGGGTTAAGTACGTTATTGTTCCTGCGCTGGCTTCAGGAATTTTAAATTCGTTGGCAATTAATACAATTAAGGGTTGGCAGTAATACAGATTTGCAACTATAAGTCCAGTGCAAGCTGCCATAAATAAGACATTCGTTTTGGATAAATTCATTTTGCAAAAATACCAATCTAATCTTTATCAAAACTTTAAAAAATCTATAAATTTTTCAACTCTTGAAACAAATCAGAAGATTATTCCCGAGATATTATTGATTTTTAACCCCTTATGGCTGCATAAAATCTTCACGAATCGGACTAAAAACATCCGTTAAAAGTCCGCTTTCTAAACAAACTACACCATGAATTGCATGAGGCGGAATATAAAAACTATCGCCTTCTTTTAAGGTTTGCGTAACTCCGTTGATTGTTACATCAAATTTTCCGCTTGAAACATAAGTAACTTGTGTATGATAATGTTCGTGCAAAGTACCAATTCCGCCTTTTTCGAAATGAACATTCACCAACATTACTCTGTCATCATATGCCAGGATTTTGCGTTTGATACCTTCACCTACTACTTCCCACTCTATGTCATCTCCTTTTATAAACTCTTTACTTGTTCCGAAACTTTGCATGTCTTTCTACTTTTATTCCTACAAAAATACATTTTTAAATTATTTCAACCTAAATCAATTCTTTTAAAATAAAATCACAGCTCTTTTTAATCGCTTCAAAAGCATTGGGATTATAATTATTCTCTTGTTCCACAAAAAAATGTTTCATTCCGGATTGTTTTACCTCTTTAAAAATAGTTTTAAAGTCAATAGACCCTGAACCTATTTCTGTATTCAAAGCAGGATTTACTTTATCCATATCTTTTACATGCCACAATTTAAAACGTCCCGGATTTTCTTTGAATAATTTAATGGGATCATTTCCTGAGCGAACCACCCAATACAAATCCAATTCAAAAGAAACTAAATCCTGATCTGTTTCCTTCAATAAAATTTCATATCCCGTAATTCCGTCATGTTTTTGAAACTCAAAATCATGATTGTGATAGGCCAGTTTTACACCAGCATTTGCACACATTTTTGCAGCTTCATTTAATCGGGTTGCAATTTTTTTATAATCCTTAATATTTTTTCTAAAAGGTTCATCGACCCACGGAATGGTTAAAAAGTCGGTTTTTAAAATTTTAGCCGCTTCAATGGCAGCAATCAGTTCTGCTGTATTTCCATCATATAAAAAGCTTCCTAAATTATAATGTCCGCTAACTGCTTTTAGCTTGTTTGTATCTAATATCTTTTTGAGTTCCTTTGGCGAAAGCCCCCAAAATTGATCCTGAATCGAAAAACCATATGTTTCAACCCTTGTAAAACCGGCAGTTGCTACTTTTTCTAAAGTCGATTTTACATCTTTAGCAATTTCATCTCTTAGAGTATACAACTGCAAACCTATTTCTTTTTTATCCATAATAAAAGCTAATGACGGCAAAGCCAGCACTGCAGTTGCAGCGAGGCTGGTATTGATGAGAAAGTTTCTGCGTGTTACCATTTTATATTTTAAAATCAAAAAGTAAAACTAAACTTTTTTACTACAGGTTTATCAAATGCTTAAAAATTGATTTTCAAAATTATAAATAAAATCCTTTAAGGCTTTTAAAGCAGATTCGTTTACCACTTTTGCGTCGTGATCAATCTTACCCCGAATTCCTTGAATAAGAAGCAAAGTTTCATCTGTAAATTGAGCTTCCAGCGTTTTCATAATCAAAATTAATTGTTCATGCGCCATTTCCCCAGAAGCAGAAGCTGTTATTAATCCGACCTTTTTATCTGAAAAAATAGTAGTTGACACACACCATTCTAATGCATTTTTTAAACTTCCCGGCAAACTAAAAACATATTCGGGAGTACAAATGATAACTCCATCAGCCTTTTTTATTTTATTTCTAAAAAAAAGTACCTCTTCAGGCGGATTTTCGGTATCCAGATCCGGATTAAAATGAGGCAATTGAGCCAAACCTTCAAATATTTCAACCTCAAATGAATCTTTAATTTGTTCTGAAATAAATTTTAAAAGTTTATAATTGCTGGAATTATTTCTGGTGCTGCCTGTTATGGCAAATATTTTTATTTTTTTCATGTCTATTTATTGAATAACTCCAAGATCTTTTTTCATCAAATCAAAACCGTCGATTAAGTTATTCTTTTTAAAGTATTTTTCTAAATCAGTTAATCTCTTTTCATTATCGTATGCTATACAGGAATTGAGTTTTCTTTGGCAAACAGAACACAATCGTATCGAATGCCTGTCGGTTTCTTCCATACTATTGGTACCATTCATGACGCAATTTGCATTGATACAATGATGCATACCAAACATATGTCCAATTTCGTGGGAACTTATTTTAAGCAATCGTGATAAGCACAGATTAAAATTTGCAGATGTTAATTCGCCATCCTGTAATCTGTAAATTGAACTCACTCCTACTTTATCGCGATAAGAAGCCAGGCCAAAAACATAATTCCATTCGGCCTTAGGATACAAATCCAGTTCTGAAAGCCCCATTAAAGCAATCCTGTTTAAAGGTTTTTCTTCTTTTAAAACATCATTCAAAAGATAACCCGCCAATAGCTGTTCATGGCCATAACTGATTCTTCTGGCAGAATTTGGAACTACATCATTAGAAATGGGATCTAATGTTTTAGTTTGTAATTGAAAGTAAATTTCTAAATATTCATTGAGAAGCTCAATTTGTTTGTTTTGCAAAGCATTAAAATTCCCGATAGGTCGAATGTAAATAATATTGACCTTGTTTGTTGGAACGATATGTTTAGATCTAAAATACTGATCAAAAGTTTGTCCTTTCTCTTTACGGGTATACAACCAATCTCCATAAACAGGTTCGCCCAATTTAATGTCATTACTTTTAATTTGTTTAAAATATGACACTTCTTCTGGAATTTCTTTTAGGGTCTCTTTTCGGGTTTCTTTTACTTTTTCTTTACTACAGGAACAAAATAATATAACAAGGAAGAGGATTATTTTTTTCATTCCTCAAAATTATCGAAATAAGTAAAATCTTTTGTAATTAATCCGTTTTCAATTGTAAATATTGTACAAATAGGCAATTCGAATTTAGAATTATCCGGCCCTGTTCCTGTTGAAACAAATTCTACAATGATATGTTTTTCCCCCGAAGGATAAATTTGAAGTACTTTATCATGCAAATCAGGAAATATTTTATTCAATTCTGCATATTTATTTTGTATTTGTTCGCGCGATTGCCTTACAATTCCCGGTCCTAAAGAAGGATCTTTAAAATCTGCCGTTTGGGTATACATTTCTGCCATCTTTTTCCAGTCATGATCATTAAAATACTCAAAATATTGTTTGACTACTTTCTGGTTTTCTGAAATATTCATAGGTTTTGACGGATTTTGATTATTGCAGGAAATAACTAGAAAAACTACAACAATGATTATTACTTTTTTCATAATTCATCTTTAAATCATTACAAATCAACTTACAATGATTTAAATATATAAAAAAAAATAGAGATTGCAATGGCAAATTACAATCTCTAAGATAAATAAACTTGTAAATAATTATTTCACAACAAGTTCCTGAGGTGTATGCTGCTGTTTATCCTTTTTAAACGAATAAATTTTCCCTTCCTTGATTTACATATATATAAGTGTAATCCCAATGATTTGGACCTGCTATTCTTGACCCTTCTTCATTGTTTACATTCGCATAAACTTGTTCTCCATAAATAAGAATTTCACCTTGCTCAGCATTATCAATGCTTCGAATTGGTGTTGCCCAACTCTTTATTAGATTTTTTTTAGTTTCACCCACCCATTTCTCACCGGCGTTTTTTGAGGACGAGCAGGAATGCAAAATGAAAATTGCAAGTAACAGAAGTATTTTTCTTATCCTAATAATTATTTTTTAAGTAATGATTTTACAATATAATATTAGACGAAAAGAGGCTTTATAAAATTACACAAAAACATTTTTAATTCACACAACACCCATGTATTTAACTGTCTAACAAATCATTAAGCCCTAAATTATTATATTCACAATTAGTGATCTGTATTTTAACTACTTATTAAGAATTCTCATTTTCCTTATCATTAAAATTCCAAAAATTAACTTTGTATCTTTGAGGCCTAGAACTATTTTAAGAGAAAAAATGCGAATTGACATTATAACGATTTTGCCTGAATTATTAAGAAGTCCCTTTGAGGCTTCAATTATGAAACGTGCCATAGACAAAGGTTTGGTCGAAGTACACTTTCATAATTTACGTGATTATACTACAAACAAACAAAAAAGTGTCGATGATTATCCTTTTGGAGGAGGCGCCGGAATGGTAATGACAGTTCAGCCAATTGATGCCTGTATAACACATTTAAAAAACGAACGGGAATACGACGAAATTATATATATGTCCCCTGACGGCGAGACGCTAAATCAAAAAATGGCCAATACTATGTCGATGTATCAAAACATTATCATTTTATGTGGACATTATAAAGGAGTAGATCAACGCGTACGCGATCATTTTATCACCAAAGAAATTTCGATTGGAGATTACGTTTTATCCGGAGGAGAATTAGGAGCCCTGGTTTTATCTGATGCTTTAATTCGGTTAATTCCCGGTGTATTGAGTGATGAAACCTCAGCATTAACAGATAGTTTTCAGGATAATTTACTTTCAGGCCCCATATATACAAGACCTGCAGATTATAAAGGATGGAAAGTCCCTGAGGTTTTAACCAGCGGTCATTTTGCCAAAATTGACAAATGGCGTGAAGATATGGCATATGAACATACTAAGAACAGAAGACCGGATTTACTTGAAGGGCATGATTAGTTTTCAGTCGCAGTCACAGTTTTCAATGAATTTGATTGCTTGATAAAAGCTGACACTGAAAACTAAGACTAATAACCTTTTTATCAACAAGTTAAAATAATTTATAATTTACAATTTATAATTCATAATTATTTTCTACATTTGCACCCGAATTAGACTAACCTCTGGCGAGATCCGTGAATGTTGCTCTATATAAAAAAACCATAATTACAAGATATCATGGCAGATTTAATGAAATTCGTTCAAAACGAATTAGTTGCTAAAAAAGATTTCCCTGTTTTCGGAGCTGGAGATACTATCACAGTTTACTACGAAATTAAAGAGGGTGAAAAAACAAGAACTCAGTTTTTTAAAGGAGTTGTTATTCAAAGAAGAGGTTCTGGTAACACAGAAACTTTTACTATCCGTAAAATGTCTGGAGCTATTGGAGTTGAGCGTATCTTCCCAGTAAACTTACCAGCTTTACAGAAAATTGAAATCAACAAAAAAGGAGCTGTTCGTAGAGCTAGAATTTTCTACTTCAGAGAACTTACTGGTAAAAAAGCTAAGATTAAAGATAAAAGAAGATAATCATTTATCTATTTGTTATAAAAAACTCGTTTCATATCATTTGAAACGAGTTTTTTTTTACGCCTTATTTTCAAAATATCAAAACTGTAATTTTTTAATACCAAAACAATCGATTTGACAATTTAAAGACGCCGTAATAACAATCTGATAATTTCGGCATTTATCAGGAAAACTATACCGTTTTCGGACTGTTTTTATTATATTTGCTCCGCTCATTCTGAGCCGACTATACCTTTTACATTGCTGCATCCTGGCAATACGATTATAAAAAAAAAAAAAAAAAATGACACAGAATTCAAAAATCTATTACACCTTAACTGATGAGGCGCCATTATTAGCGACTTATTCTTTTCTACCTATTGTTCAGGCATTTACTGCTACTGCTGGTATTGCAATTGAAACTAGAGACATCTCTTTGGCAGGTAGAATTTTATCAAATTTCCCGGAAGTTTTAACAGATGCTCAAAAAACTGGAGATGCTTTGGCGGAATTGGGTCAATTAGCGACACAACCTGAAGCGAACATCATCAAGTTACCAAACATTTCTGCATCAGTACCTCAATTAAAAGCGGCTATTGCTGAATTACAATCTCACGGTTACAAAATCCCTGATTTTCCGGAAGATCCTCAAAACGATGCTGAAAAAGAAACTAAAGCAAAATACGCTAAAGTTTTAGGCTCTGCTGTAAATCCTGTTTTACGTGAAGGTAACTCTGACCGTAGAGCTCCTAGAGCAGTTAAGAACTTTGCAAAAGCAAATCCACACTCGATGGGTGCATGGTCTGCTGATTCTAAAACTAAAGTGGCTTCAATGCCAAATGGTGACTTCTACGGAAGTGAGAAATCACTTACTGTTGCTGAAGCGAATGACGTAAAAATCGAATTGGTAGCAAAAGACGGTACAACAACTGTTCTTAAAGCAAGTACTCCTCTTAAAGCTGGTGAAATAATAGACAGTTCTGTATTGCACTTAAAAGCTTTAAAAAGCTTTGTTGCTGATGCAATCGCTGATGCAAAAAAAGAAGGTATTTTACTTTCTGTGCACTTAAAAGCTACCATGATGAAAGTTTCGGATCCAATTATCTTTGGCGCTATTGTCGAGGTATATTTTGCTGATCTTTTCAAAAAATATGCAACTTTATTTGCTGAATTAAACATTGATACAAGAAACGGTTTAGGTGATATCTATGCAAAAATTGCAGGAAGACCTGAACAAGCAGAAGTAGAAGCTGATATTACTAAAGCTATCGAAAACGGACCAGCTCTTGCAATGGTAAATTCTGATAAAGGAATTACAAACTTACACGTTCCATCTGATGTTATTGTTGATGCTTCTATGCCTGCAATGATTCGTACTTCTGGACAGATGTACAATAAAGATGGTAAACAACAAGACACTCTTGCTGTTATTCCGGATCGCGCTTATTCAGGAATTTATACCGCTACTATTGATTTCTGTAAAAAACATGGTGCTTTTGATCCTAAAACAATGGGAAGTGTTCCTAACGTAGGTTTGATGGCTCAAAAAGCGGAAGAATACGGATCTCATGATAAAACTTTCCAGATAAAAGCTGACGGAGTTGTTCGAGTAGTAGACAACAAAGGAGCAGTTTTAATGGAGCAAGATGTTGAAACTAATGACATTTTCAGAATGTGTCAGGCAAAAGATGCTCCTATTCAGGACTGGGTTAAACTGGCTGTAAACAGAGCTCGTTTATCTGATACTCCGGCTGTTTTCTGGTTAGACGAGAACAGAGCGCATGACAGAGAATTGATCACAAAAGTTCAAAAATATTTAAAAGATCACAATACAACAAATCTTGATATTCGTATTTTAAATCCAATTGCTGCTACAGAATTCACTTTAGACAGAATTATTAAAGGTTTAGATACTATCTCGGTAACAGGAAACGTTTTACGTGATTACTTAACTGACTTATTCCCAATCTTAGAATTAGGAACTTCAGCTAAAATGTTATCTATCGTTCCGTTAATGAATGGTGGTGGATTGTTCGAAACTGGTGCCGGAGGATCTGCTCCTAAACACGTTGAACAATTTACTGAAGAAGGATATTTACGTTGGGATTCATTAGGAGAATTTTTAGCTCTTGGTGCCTCTTTAGAGCATTTAGGACAAACTTTAGACAACTCTAAAGCAATTGTTTTATCTGAAACTCTTGACGAAGCTAACGACAAATTCTTAGCAAACGATAAATCTCCGGCACGTAAAGTGGGTCAGATTGATAACCGTGGTTCTCATTTCTACCTTGCTTACTACTGGGCACAAGCTTTGGCAGCTCAAAATAAAGATGCTGAATTAAAAGCAATCTTTACTCCAATTGCTGCTCAATTTGAAGCTAACGAAGCTAAAATCGATGCTGAATTAATTGGTGCACAGGGAAAACCTCAAACTCTTGGTGGTTACTATCAGCCAACTCCTGAGTTAGTAAGCAAAGCAATGCGTCCTAGTGCAACATTCAACGCAATTATTGCTGAAATAAAATAATCAATCCTAAAAGATGCATTTGTATCTTTAAGATCAATCATAAAAAAGACAACTTTAAAGGGTTGTCTTTTTTTTTGGAATTAAATTAAGAAACATTAAAGCCTTGAGAACCTGTAACAAAAAGAGAATATTCTTAACTAATGTTTAACAAACGTTCCGTAGTTATATTTAGTAAGAATTATTAACTATGTGCTTCAAATACAAGACAATGATTACAAAAAAAATTGGCCTTATTTTTATTCTCCTTATAACGACTTTGACTTCATTTTCTCAGGAAAAATTTACTTTAAGCGGAACCATTACTGACTTTAAAAACAATGAAACCCTAATTGGCGTAAATCTTTATATTCCTGCTTTAAAAATAGGAACTACTACCAATGAATACGGTTTCTATTCGCTAACTGTTCCCAAAGGCGAACATGACATCGAGATTAGTTATGTAGGTTATCAAACCATTCAAAAAACGGTTGTCTTAAATCAAAATACCAAAAACAATTTTGCAATTCATGAAGGTGGCCAAGAGCTTCAGGAAGTTGTAATAAAAGACAACAGAGGCAAAATCAATATTAAATCGCCTGAAATGAGTGCCAATAAACTCTCTATTGCCACCATAAAAAAAATGCCCGTAGTAATGGGCGAAGTCGATGTTCTTAAATCGATTTTGCTGCTTCCCGGAGTTACC
This sequence comes from Flavobacterium sp. CSZ, assembly GCF_015350725.1. Taxonomy (NCBI): domain Bacteria; kingdom Pseudomonadati; phylum Bacteroidota; class Flavobacteriia; order Flavobacteriales; family Flavobacteriaceae; genus Flavobacterium; species Flavobacterium sp. CSZ. The sequence continues at coordinate 158,361 of NZ_JADKPQ010000007.1, read as the reverse complement.
AATGCCGGCGAAGGCGCTTCAGGATTTAATGTTCGGGGCGGTGGAGCAGATCAAAACTTAATTTTATTAGACGAGGCAACTATTTTTAACTCTTCTCACGTCTTTGGTTTTTTCTCTGTTTTTAATCCTGATGCCATTAAAGATTTAAAATTATACAAAGGCGGAATCCCTGCACGCTACGGCGGAAGAGCTTCATCTGTTTTGGATATTTATCAAAAAGACGGAAACAGTAAAGAATTTCATGTAAATGGAGGAATCGGATTAATTTCAAGTAGAATTCTTGCCGAGGGTCCAATTGTAAAAGACAAAGGTTCCTTCTTAATTGGCGCAAGAGCTTCGTATGCCCATTTATTTTTAAAATTGTCAGAAGATCAAAAAGACAACTCGGCTTATTTTTATGATTTAAACACAAAATTAAGTTATAAACTAAACGAGAATAACAGCTTGTATTTATCCGGTTATTTCGGTCGGGACGTTTTTAGCCTGAATAAAAGTTTTACCAATACATACGGAAACGCCACTTTAAACCTGCGTTGGAATCATTTGTATTCTGATAAATTATTTGCGAATTTATCTTTGATTTATAGTGATTACTATTATGGTTTAGACTTAGATCTTGTAGGCTTTAAATGGGATTCGGGAATCAAGAACTACAATATCAAATACGATTTCAAAAACTATATCTCAGATAAATTCAAACTGAATTACGGTGTAAACGGAATTTATTACCAATTCAATCCCGGAACGATCAAACCAAGTAACGATACATCAGGAATTAATCCGGATCAGTTAGAGAGAAAATATGCTTTTGAACCCTCTGTTTATCTTGAAGCAGAAAATCAGCTTTCGAAAAAAATTACGATTTCTTACGGATTACGCTATAGTCTATTTTATCGTTTAGGAGCTTCAACAATCAATTATTATGATAATAATGAACCAGTTATTTTCAATAGTAATATGCAGATTTATGAAAAAGCAACACCTACATCGACTAAATATTTCGGTAAGAATAAAGAAATTCAGAGTTACAATAATTTAGAACCACGGTTCTCAGCTTCTTATCAATTAAACGATGATCAATCGATAAAAGCGAGTTATAACAGAATGGCGCAATATCTTCAACTAATTTCCAATACCTCATCACCTACCCCGCTTGATGTCTGGATGCCAAGTGACAATTATATCAAACCACAAATTGCAGATCAGATAGCCTTGGGTTATTTTAGAAATATTAAGGATGGTGCATATTCTTTAGAAGTTGAAACCTATTACAAAAAAATTCAAAACAGATTGGATTATATCGATGGTGCCGATTTGATTGCCAATGACGCTATAGAGCAAGTTATCCTTAACGGACGTATGCGTTCTTATGGTGTAGAATTTATGATAAAGAAAAACGAAGGTAAACTCAATGGATGGATTTCCTATACGCTATCAAAATCACAACAACAAACTCCGGGAAGAACTCTTGAAGAGACCGGAATCAATAATGGACAATGGTACAATTCTCCTTACGATAAAACACACAATTTAGCAGTTACATCGGCTTATACCTTAAACGAGAAATGGTCATTTGGCGCTAACTTTGCTTTGCAATCGGGTCAGCCTGTTTCGTATCCAAACAGTCAATACGAATATTTAGGAATTACAATCCCAAATTACGGACAAAGAAACGAAAATCGTTTGCCGGCGTATCACCATTTAGACATTTCGGCAACGCTAACACCAAGAAAAAACAAAGACAGAAACTGGAAAGGCGAATGGGTTTTTAGTATCTACAATTTATACAACCGTCATAATGCCGCGTCTATCAACTTTCGCCAAAATGTTGACACCGGAGCCAATGAAGCTGTACAAACCTCTATTTTTGGAATTGTTCCTGCTGTTAGTTATAATTTTAAATTTTAAAACAACTTTCCCTAAAAAGAAACAAAAGATATATCATGAAAAAAGCAACCTTATTAATGGCACTTTTTATTTCGATTCTCCTGGCAAGCTGTGAGGAAGTTGTCGATGTTGATCTCGACACTGCACCTCCAAAATTAGTAATCGAAGCGGCTATAAACTGGCAAAAAGGAACCACAGGAAAACAGCAAACTGTAAAATTGTCTACCACAACGGGCTATTTCGAAAACGTAATTCCAACAGTTTCAGGTGCCACCATTTTTATAAAAAACAGCAAGAACGAACAATTTAACTTTGTCGAAGTTCAAAAAACCGGACGATATGTATGTGCAAACTTTACTCCTGTAATTGACGAAAATTACACCCTAACTGTAATCAGTAACGGGAATACTTATACTGCTACTGAAACATTAAAATCAGTGGCGCCAATTACCCGAATCGAACAAAATAACGAAGGTGGTTTTACAGGAAAAGATATTGAAACCAAAGCTTTCTTTAATGACCCAGCTGATGCAGACAACTTCTATTTATTTAAATATGTTTATTCTAACAAAGTTACATCTACTTATTATGTTAGTGAGGATAAGTTTTTTCAGGGAAATGAATTTTTCAGCTCATCAGATGATGACGAATTAAAAGCAGGAGACGAAGTCGAAATGACACATTACGGGATTTCAAAACAATACTATAACTACATGAGCATATTGGTAAGCATTGCCGGAAGCAATTCTGGCGGACCTTTTCAATCCCCTCCTGCAACGGTAAAAGGAAATATCATCAATACAACTGATAAAGCCAATTATCCGCTGGGTTATTTTTCTCTTAGCGAAATCGACATAAAAAAATACAAAATTCAATAATTAATATAATGGAAGCCAGAATTGAAATTTTATCCGAGAAAAAACTAATTGGCAAACACATTGATATGTCGTTTATCGAAAACAAAACGTTTCAATTATGGAGTTCCTTCATGCCAAAACGAAAAGAAATCAAGAATTCTGTTGATTCGAATTTATATTCACTCGAAGTTTTTCCCAACGGACATTTTGACAATTTCGATCCCAGTAACAGCTTTCAAAAATGGGCGGCAGTCGAAGTTTCTGATTTTGATACGATTCCTTCAGAAATGGAAACCTTAATAATCCCAACTGGATTATATGCTGTTTTTATACATAAAGGTCCCCAAAGCGAAGGACATAAAACCTATCATTCTATTTTTGTAGAATGGCTGCCAAATTCAGCATATACAGTAGATGAAAGACCCCATTTTGCCGTAATGGGAGATCAGTATAAAAAAGAAGATCCTGATTCTGAAGAAGAAATCTGGATTCCTATAACAAGTAAAATTCAAAGCCATGCTAATTGAAACCCTAAAATCACTCTTTAACCGTGACCTCAATAAATTAAAAGCTGAAATCGAATCCTATCAGGACGAAAATAAGATTTGGGCGGTTGATAAAAACATCTCGAATTCTGCCGGAAATCTTTGTTTGCATCTGATTGGGAACATCAATACTTATATTGGAGCAGAAATTGGAAAAACAACTTATATTCGGGATCGTCCTTTAGAATTTTCATTAAAAAACATTCCCAAATCAGAGTTAATAACCAAAATAGAAGAGACTATTGTAGTGGTTAATAACACTTTTGATAGTTTAACAGAAACTGATCTTGAAGCCATTTACCCGCAAATTGTATTCGAAAAAGAAATGACAACAGGTTTCTTTTTGGTTCATCTCTCCACACACCTGGCCTATCATTTAGGACAAATCAATTACCACCGAAGGTTGCTTTAGTTTAAAGACTGCGACTGAATACTAAAAAAACTCTCAACATATGTAAAGGTTTAGAAATTAGAATTAAGCAAACTTTGCAAACAATTAATTAAAAATTTCGAGAACATGAAACATTTACTTTTTACACTATTTTCACTTTGTGCCTTTACGGCAAAAGCACAAATGTTTAAAAATCCTGAACCACTATTCGATCCAACTCCATACGGTTTTAGCCACGCCTCATCCGTTTCTACACCAGGAGAATTCGTTTATATTTCCGGGCAAAGCGGAGGATTAGGAAAAGAACATACTTTAAGCAATGATTTTAGAGAACAAACTCAGGTTGCCTTAAAAAACATTGTAACGGTTTTAGACAGCTATAATCTAAAACCGGAAAACATCATGAAAATTACCATTCTCATCGTTAATCATTCACCAGAAAAACTAAAAGTATGGAACGAAGAAATCCGCAAAGTATGGAAAAACAAATCCTTCCCTGCCAGCACCTTAATTCCCGTTCCTAAACTTGCCATCGACGGAATGCAAATCGAAGTTGACGCTATCGCTTTTAAAGCATCAAAATAGTTTTTTTTACCATTAAGGTAATTAAGTTTGGATATCTTAAACACAAACCAGTTAAAATCCTTTTAATCTTAATAATCTGTGGCCATTAAGGCATTAAGTTACATTAAGCAGGAAAAACTTAACTTTCTTAATATCTTAATGGTAAAACAAAACATCACAACGATAAAAAAATCTAAAATCTAAAATCTAACCTCTAAAATCCTTTCCTTTCGTACATTTGCAGCACATTTCAAATCAAAAACTAAATGTCTTCACACCATATCGTACGCGACGACCAGGAACCCGCTTTAATTATTGCCAACGGAGCAGCATGCAACCCTGAATTATTAGGACAATTGCTCGAATGGTCGCCACTGGTTATCGTACTGGATTCAGCCATAGAAAGAGTGATTGATTTAGGCATAAAAGTCGATGTCCTTTTAGGAGATTTCGACCGTGGTTTTGATCCTGAAATTTACAAAACATCACAATATCCTATCGAAATTATACATACTCCTGATCAGGATAAAACCGATTTAGAAAAAGCATTTGATTACCTAATGGAGAGAAAAATTCCGGCCGTAAATGTAGTTTGGGCCACCGGTAAACGTGCCGATCATACCATTACCAACCTTACCAATATCGTTCGTTACCGCAATTTGCTTAAAATTGTAATTCTCGACGATCATTCAAAAATATTTTTGTTACCCACTAAATTCGAGAAATGGTATACCGCAAAAACGCCCATTTCATTGATTCCAATTGGAGTTGTAAACGGAATTAATTCGACCAATTTATTATATCCACTAAAAGATGACACTCTCACAATTGGCTATCGAACCGGCAGCAGCAATGCTGTTCTTCAGGATGGTTTGGTCAGCATTACCCACACCGACGGTGATTTGTTGTTAATGGAATGTATGGATTAATTATTTCATTAGAATAAAAGTCTCTAAAATTTTATTTAAACACAAAGAAACATAGCTTAAAATCTATAAAAAAGTCGTTTCACTCTAGCATTAAATCACAATAGCAAAGCTATGTGAGAAAGCGAGCTTTTTTTGTATCCTAAAATAACAACAGAAAAATCTATGTTTCTATGTGTTTAAATTCGCATTTGGAATTTGTTTTTTTTTTATTGGAATTTAGATTTTAAACATTGGAATTTTAAACACACAGACACTAAGAAAGGAATGACTATCTTTGCACGGAAATTTACAAAATGAAAGCAACAGAGAATTCCGAAAAAAACAATTTACATCCTCGAAACCTTCACCGTTCCCGTTATGATTTCGAACTTCTTATCGCGAATTGTCCTGAGCTAAAAGCTTACGTTGCGATCAACATTCACGGAATAGAAACCATTGATTTCAGTAATCCATTGGCTGTAAAAGCGCTTAACAAAGCTTTATTACAAACCTATTACGACATACAAAACTGGGATATTCCTAAAAATTACCTTTGCCCGCCTATTCCGGGAAGAACCGATTATATTCATTACCTGGCTGATTTACTTGCCGAAACCAACAACGGAATCATTCCGCAAGGATCTTCAGTTTTAGGTTTAGACATAGGAACAGGCGCCAATTGCATCTACCCTATTTTAGGAAATGCGATTTACGACTGGAGTTTCGTAGGAACCGATATCGATGAGAAAGCCATAGAAAATTGCAGTAAAATTATCGAGGCAAATCCAAAATTAATCGACGCTATAAGTTTACAACAGCAAACCGAAGCCCGATTTATTTTCAAAAATATTATCACTCCTGAAGATCGTTTTACCTTCACGATGTGTAATCCGCCTTTTCATTCTTCTGCCGAAGACGCAAATCAAAGTACCGTTCGTAAAGTTTCGAACTTAACAAAGGAAAGAAAAAAAACCAATCCGGTTTTAAACTTTGGAGGCCACAATGCCGAATTATGGTGTGATGGCGGCGAAATTGGTTTTATAACCCAAATGATTTACGAAAGCGCAAAATTTGCCATGCAAACTTTGTGGTTTACCACATTAGTTTCAAAAAGAGAAAACCTCTCGAGCATTTACAAAACACTTAATAAAGTAAACGCCTCTTCGATAAAAACAATCGATATGGCTCAAGGCCAAAAAACAAGCCGCATTGTTGCCTGGACATTTTTGAGTGAAAGCCAACAAAAGGCGTGGAAGTTTTAAAATACTGACTTTAAATACAAAACGTTGACTTTATTAATTGTTTTTAGTAAATTTATTACAAAATCAATTAATAAAATTATGGCAGAATATATTGGTTATCTCGCATCATTTTTTATTGTTGGAGGTTTTTTATTAAAAAATCTTAGAGCAATCCGATTCATTAATATGTTTGGCTGCATTTGTTTTGTAATCTATGGTATTTTTTTAAATGATTATAGAGATCTTAAACAATGGCTTTTACCTGTGATCATTCCAAATGCTATTTTAGCTTTGGTACAAGTATATTATTTATCATCAAAAAAAGCATAATCTTAAAATTATGATATTTTAAAACAAAATTTTGATACATAGTTGATTTACTATAATCGTAACTTTAGTCTCAAAATTGAATTTACTATGCCAAAATTATACTTCAGATTAGCAGTATTACTGCTTTTAATGACAAGTTGCGCTTCGAGTAAAAAAGCAAAATTTGACGATTACATTTTCAAAACCAAAAGCGAAAAACAAGCGTATATTAATTCTTATGACAAAGCCTTAAAACTTTGGAACATTCCTTATACTGAAGAAAACATCACAACCACTTACGGAACCGCTCACGTTATTATTGCGGGTCCCAAAAACGGAAAAGATTTGGTTTTACTCCACGGTATGGACGCCAGCTCTACAATGTGGTACCCAAACATTAAGCCTTTAGCCAAAAATCACCGCATATATGCCATCGATTTTATGATGGAACCCGGAAAATCAACATTGAGCTCAAAATCGCTTTCATCAGAAGATATCGTGATTTTGTACAATGAAATTTTCGATCATTATAAATTAAAGAAATTCGATATTGCGGGCGCTTCCCGCGGTGGCTGGATTGCGACTTTATTAGCGACTCAAAAAGGAAATTCAATCGATAAAATAGTATTGTTAAGTCCGGCACAAACCTTTAAATTTATAGATAAGGTCGGTAAAACAACTTCTGCCTTAATGCTTAAATTATTCCCAAGTGAAAAAAAATTCGGAAAGACATTAAATACTTTTTCAACTCATTCCGAAAAAATTAGTCCTGTTTACAAACGACAATTTTATCTGGCCAATAAATACGCAAAATCAAATTCAAGTATGCTCAAAATGCATCCGTTTTCTGATGATGAATTAAAATCGATCAACAATCCGGTTTTGGTTTTAATTGGCGATCACGATGTCATTAATTCCGAAGAAAGTCTGGAAAGAGCAAACAAATATTTAATCAAAGGCAAAACGCAAACGATAAAAGACGCAGGACATTTTTTATCCATAGATCAGTCAAAAATTGTAAATGATGCGATGATCAACTTTTTAGAATAGCCTTAAAAAGGTGTAGTCCCTAGGGAGATATATCAGGTTGCCATATTATTTTTTACCAACATTTAATCTCTACGAGATATTCTTTTAAGGATTTCAATATTTAGAAAAAAAACAATTCGCAAAAATTCGTGAATTCGTGGCAACATTTTTTTAGCTTTTATATAGAATTCAAACTTTGTATCTTTACAAAACTAATCTTTTCATCATTCAAAAATGAATTTCCAAGTATCCTCAGAGTATAGTCCAAAAGGTGATCAACCACAAGCAATCGAAAAACTTTCGAAAGGTGTCATCGATGGCGAAAAGTACCAGACATTATTAGGGGTTACCGGATCGGGAAAAACATTTACTGTTGCGAATGTTATTCAGGAAGTCCAAAGACCTACTTTGGTTTTGGCTCACAATAAAACTTTGGCAGCGCAATTATATTCTGAGTTCAAACAATTTTTCCCGAATAATGCGGTCGAATATTTTGTTTCGTACTACGATTATTACCAACCCGAAGCTTTTATGCCTGTAACAGGGGTTTTCATCGAAAAAGATTTATCCATTAACGAAGAGCTTGAAAAGATGCGTTTGAGCACCACTTCTTCCCTCCTTTCAGGACGTCGGGACGTTTTGGTTGTTGCTTCTGTTTCGTGTTTGTATGGTATTGGAAATCCAGTTGAATTTAAAAAAAATGTAATTGAAATAACAAGAGATCAGGTTATTTCGAGAACTAAATTACTTCATAGCCTGGTTCAAAGTTTGTACGCCAGAACCGAAGCCGATTTTAATCCGGGAACTTTCAGAATCAAAGGCGATACAGTCGAAGTATACCCAAGCTATGCCGATGATGCATTTAGAATTCACTTTTTTGGTGATGAAATCGAAGAAATAGAATCATTTGATGTGAAGACCTCACAAGTGATAGAAAAATTCAAAAGACTTACTATTTATCCCGCTAATATGTTTGTGACTTCTCCCGATGTACTGCAAGGTGCCATTTGGGAAATTCAGCAGGATTTAGTCAAACAAGTAGATTATTTTAAAGAAATAGGAAAACATCTCGAAGCAAAACGACTTGAGGAACGTACCAATTTCGACTTAGAAATGATTCGGGAATTAGGTTATTGCTCCGGAATCGAAAATTATTCAAGATACCTTGACGGAAGACAAGCCGGAACAAGACCATTCTGTTTATTAGATTATTTCCCAAGTGATTATTTGATGATTGTAGATGAAAGTCACGTAACTGTTTCTCAGGTTCATGCCATGTACGGAGGTGATAGAAGCCGTAAAGAAAATCTGGTGGAATACGGTTTTCGTTTACCAGCCGCAATGGATAACAGACCTTTGAAATTTGAAGAGTTTGAAGCCATACAGAACCAGGTAATTTATGTATCTGCAACACCGGCAGATTACGAATTACAAAAAACAGACGGTGTTTATGTCGAACAAATTATTCGTCCAACGGGATTATTAGATCCAGTTATCGAAGTAAGACCCAGTTTGAATCAAATCGATGATCTGATCGAAGAAATTCAGGTTCGCTGCGAATTAGACGAAAGAGTTTTAGTAACCACGCTGACTAAAAGAATGGCCGAAGAACTCGCCAAATATTTAACTAAAGTAAACATTCGTTGTCGTTACATACATTCTGAGGTAGATACACTGGAGCGTATCGAAATTATGCAGGATTTACGAAAAGGTATTTTTGATGTTCTTATTGGAGTAAACTTACTTCGTGAAGGTCTTGATTTACCAGAGGTTTCGCTGGTTGCGATTTTAGATGCCGATAAAGAAGGTTTTCTTCGTAATCACAGATCGCTCACCCAAACTATTGGTCGTGCGGCAAGAAATCTGAACGGAAAAGCAATTTTGTATGCCGATAAAGTTACGGCAAGTATGCAGCGAACCATAGACGAAACAGAATATCGAAGAACCAAACAGATCAATTATAATACAGAACACGGCATTACACCACAGGCTTTAAACAAAAAAATTGACAGTGCTTTTACTAAAAATCCTTTGGTAGAATACGAATTGGGTCATACACTATCTGTTGCTGCAGAACCTGAAACGGCGTATTTATCAAAAGCTGAATTAGAAAAAATGATCCGCGAGAAACGTAAATCTATGGAAAAAGCAGCAAAAGAACTGGACTTTTTGCAAGCGGCTAAGTTGCGTGACGATATCAAAAAACTACAGGAACAATTGGCTTAATTGTGTTGTTCCTGAAAAACTTTCAATAATACCGTAGGGTCAATTATAGCGTTTGGCGCGTTTTTCATTAAATCCAAAACACGTTTGGTTGCGTTGGGATTCAAACCCATTTCAATTGCGATTTGCTGAATGGCTTTGGCCTCTTTTTGGTGTAAAATACCATCGCAGTACATAATCAAGGCCAATCTGTAGAATTGCTGAATGCGCTGAAACTCAGATTTTATAATTTGAGTGGAATGTTCCTGATGAAATAAATCATGAAAAACAGCTAAATCAATACCTAATTCCTGAGCCACAAGCCACAAAAAATCATACTCTCTTTTGTGCAAATGCCCATCAACAGTAGAAAAAGCAATCATTTCTAAAAGTAAACTTCTCTTTTCTGTTTCGGTATTCATCAATTTATTATTTTTAGCTAAAATATTGTTTTTAAATCTAAAATGCAAAGAACTCATGATTAGAGGATTCTTCTTTTTTATAATGCTTTGGATAACCTCTCTGACAAGCGCACAAGAAAGTACCGCTTCAAAAAACGTATCTACTTTTACAATCGAAGCCCCTCAACTAAAAACCACCAAAAAAATCTGGATTTACCTCCCTAAGGATTATTCGGCTACAGCCAAAAAATACAGCGTGATTTATATGCACGATGCCCAAAATCTATTTGATGCAAAAACCTCTTTTTCCGGAGAATGGAATGTCGATGAAAAACTCGATAGCCTGAAAGCCCAGGTAATTGTAGTGGGAATCGAGCACGGAAATGAAAAACGCATCGACGAATTAACACCATTTAAAAACGAAAAATATGGCGGTGGAAATGCCGATAATTACCTAGATTTTATTGTAAAAACTTTAAAACCTCACATCGATGCAACCTACAGAACCAAACCAAAAGCCAAAAATACCATTATTATGGGAAGTTCACTTGGTGGATTGGTATCGTATTACGCGATTCTGAAATATCCGGAAACATTTGGCAAAGCAGGCATTTTTTCGCCATCTTTCTGGTTTTCTAATAATATTTATACTTTGACAGAACAAGCCACAAAAATCAAAACCAAAATTTATTTTTTATGCGGAGACAAGGAAAGCGATGATATGGTCAGAGACATGACCAAAATGGAACGGTTACTCGACACAAAACGCTGTTATTGCTTACATCTTACCAAATCTAAAATTGTAAAAGGCGGTGAGCATAACGAAAAGCTCTGGCGGGATGGTTTTGTAAAAGCAGTACTCTGGCTAGGATATTAAACAAAAACAATCAAACTCACAATGGAACTAATTTTAAGAGAATACAATCTAAAACTCAAACACACATTCACCATATCAAGAGAATCTATTGATTTTCAGCCCTCGTTAATTGTCGAACTCAGAAGCGATGGTTTTTCAGGTTTTGGAGAAGCAACTTCAAATCCGTATTATAAAACAACGGTTCCGATGATGATGCAGGATTTAGAAAAAATCAGAACTATTATCCAAACCACAGAAAATGAAACTCCTGATGTTTTTTGGGCAAAAATCTATCCGTATCTAAAAGGTGACATGTTTGCTTTGTGCGCCTTAGATCTAGCTTATAACGACTTGTACGCACGCAAAAAAGGTAAAAAATTATACGAATTATGGAATTATACTATCGAGAATAATCCCCTTACAGATTACACCATTGGAATTGCTTCGATAGAAAAAATGGTTTCGAAAATGCAGGAACTTCCCTGGCCTATTTATAAAATCAAACTGGGAACCAAAGAGGATATCGCTATTGTAAAAGAACTTCGAAAACATACCAATGCCATTTTTAGAATTGATGCCAATTGTGGCTGGAGTGTTGAGGAAACAATCAATAATGCCATTGAACTAAAAAAACTTGGCGTAGAATTTCTGGAACAACCCATGAAAGCAGACAATTGGGACGCGCATAAAGAAGTTTTCAAACATTCGGTATTACCCATAATTGCAGATGAAAGCTGTATCATAGAAGAAGATGTAGCCAAATGTTTCAACCATTTTCATGGCGTGAATGTAAAATTGGTAAAATGCGGTGGATTAACTCCGGGAAAACGCATGATTGAAGAAGCAAAAAAACTGGGCTTGAAAACCATGGTAGGATGCATGACCGAATCTACTGTTGGAATTTCGGCAATTGCGCATTTATTACCTCAGTTGGATTATGTAGACATGGATGGCGCTTTGCTTTTGGCAGAAGATATTGCAATGGGCGTAACGATAAAAGAGGGCGTTATTCACTATTCTGAACTTAACGGAACCGGAGTTACCTTAATCTAAATAGTATGAATGTCAATCAATTTCCCGATAGAATTATCAAAATCGACCAGGAACATTATTTGTATTTTGGAGGAACGGCTTATTTGGGATTACCCACAAATAAGGAGTTTCAGGAATTGGTGATCAAAAACATTCGCAATTGGGGAACGACTTATGGAAGCTCAAGAAGTGCCAATATAAAATTAACAGCTTACAAGAATGGTGAGACTTTTTTAGCCCATCATATAAAAGCCGAAAGTGCCGTTACGGTTTCATCCGGAATGCTGGCAGGAAAACTCGTAATTGATGCATTGAAAAAACAAACAGATTCTTTTTTTCATTTTCCCAATACGCATCCTGCGATTCAGATCAAGGATAGTTTACCTGTTTTTATAAATGGAAATATAAATCCTCGTTTGTCAGATTCTCAATCAGAAAAAATTACGGTTCTAACCGATGGGGTTTCAGGGTTTCAGACTAAAGCGATTGATCTGTCTATTTTGGCTACTATTTCTGATCATAAAGAAATTACGCTTCTAATTGATGAATCGCATTCCCTTGGAATTTTAGGTCAAAATGGCTGCGGGATTTATTCTGAAATCGATCTTCCTATCAAACGAAAAATCATGATTTCGTCTTTAGGAAAAGCATTTGGATTAAATGGCGGTGTTATTGCAAGTGATGTCGCTTTCATTAATGAGATAAAAAATCTGGACATTTTTATTTCTGCCGCTGGAATGAATCCTGCTTTTGTTCAGACTTTGGCTGATGCTGAATTGCTTTACAAAATGCAGCATCAAAAATTATTAGAGAATCTGAATTATATTGATCGAAAGTTAATTAAAAATCAAAGTATCAAATTTGATAAAAACTATCCTCTGATTTATTTAGAAGATGATAATCTGATCGAAACATTAAAAGCCAATAAGATCATTATTGCCAATTTTAAATATCAGCAAAATGCCAATAATCTCAATCGAATTGTAATAACAGCAAATCATCTTTATGAAGATTTAGATAAACTTGTAGGGATTTTAAATCAGTAAGATTCTAAAAATTAGCCACGAGTTGCACGAATTTCCATGAATTAAAATTTAATCGTATTACAATTATTGAAAATTCGTGCAATTCGTGGCAAAAAAGCTTCCCCAAACTCAATAAATTGTAATCAAATTAGTTTTAAAACGTACCTTTGTAAAAAATTAAACGATGACAAACAACGATATCCTAAAAAAACTTCGCGTGGCTTTGATGCTCCGTGACGACCAAATAGTTGAAATTTTAGAATTAGTAGATTTTAGAATTTCAAAATCAGAATTGGGAGCTTTTTTTAGAGCCGAAGATCATGAAAATTACATGGAATGTGGTGATCAGGTTTTGCGCAATTTCTTAAATGGATTGGTAATTCATTTAAGAGGCACGAAAGAAAACCCAAAAAACCCAAATGACGTTTTAGCAAAACATAAAGCTGAAATTCCTAAAAAAGACAGCACTAAAGAAAGACCTGAATTTAAAGCCAGTGCAAAAGATGCCGAAAAAGGAAGAGGCGACAAAGCACCTTCTAAAACAGGACCTGCAGCTAAAAAACCTTTCAAGAAAAATAATACGAAAACTGCACCTAAAGTACAAGTTGTAGAAAAAGTAGTATACAAAAACGGAAAGAATAAGAAATAAGGTTTTAATCGCAATGAGCGCTAAGAATCACGCAAAGTTCGCAAAGTTTTATTGATAAAGCTTTGCGAACTTTGCGTTTATATACAATCTTATGATTAAAAATCCTTGCGCTCTCTTTGTGGTTCAATGACCATTAAAACAAATTAGAATTATATTTTATTCTGATCAATTCGGTCAAAAAAAGCATCTTTATACGTTGCCCCTATTGGCAATTCTTTGCTATTAATAAAAACAGAAAAACTATCTGTAGATTCTATTTGTTTTAAGGCAATTACATAGGATTTATGTATTTGGATAAAATCTTTTTCCGGCAATGACTCAATTACATTTTTTAAAGACGAATGCGTTATAATTTGTTGCTTCAAGCTATGAATACAAACATAATTCTGAAGACTCTCTACATATAAAATCTCCTCCAAAAATAACTTCTGAAATTTATTTTTACCATCTGTTTTCACAAAAATAAACTCAGATGAGTTATTGCTTACAACCTCAGTTTTTGGTTCAGCATTAAGTTTAGAAACGGCCTTATAAAAGCGTTCGAACGCGATTGGTTTTAATAAATAATCAATCGCATTGAGCTCAAAACCTTCTAATGCAAAATCAGGATAAGCTGTTGTAAATATGATTTTTATATCCTTAGAAACAATCCTTGAAATCTGCAAACCTGTTAGTTGTGGCATTTGGATATCCAAAAAAATAACATCAACCGTTTGCGTATTAAAAAACTCTAATGCTTTTAACGCATCATTAAAAACCCCAACTTTTTCCAGAAAAGATACTTTTTCTATATAATTCTCCAGAATGCGGGTTGCTGGCGGTTCATCATCAACAATGATACATTTAAAGTTCATATCTTATTTTTTTAATGGTATTTTTAAATAGGTTTTAAAGGTATTGTTTTCTGCTGTTTTTTCAAGTATAAATTGATCTTTATAGGTATATTCTAATCTTTTGGTGAGGTTTTCAAAACCAATTCCGGTCGACGAATAATTCTCTCCTCCTACATTATAATTAAAGGTTGAAAGCTCTAAGAAACCTTCTTTTATTTTGATCGAAATAATGGCTCTTTCGTCCTTATTATTGAGTTTGGCGTGTTTAAAAACATTTTCGATAAAATGAATTAAAGCCGATGAAAGGATTTTTTCGCTCGAATAATTTCCTTCAATTTCAAAATCCAAATAAAGCTGATCTTCAAATCGTTTTTGCTGCAAATGAATGTAATTTTGCAGAAACTGAATTTCTTTAGAAAGCAAAACTTCCTCTTTTTCAGTCTCTGTAATCACGTAACGCAACAAATCTGATAATACTAAAATATCCGACGCCATTTTATCATCTTTCAAAATCAACTGACTATAGAAAGAATTTAGCGTATTGAATAAAAAATGCGGACTCACCTGGGATTTAAGCATTTGGAGTTGCGCTTTTTTATTCTCTAAGAGTAATTCCTGATTTTGTTTATACGCATTCTGAAATTGCCAAAACAAATAACTCAAAGAACTTAAAATTATAGCTGGTAATCCAAAGAAAAAATTATCCCGAATATAATATCCAATTTTACGTGTTTCCTCACCATAATTATGAATTCCGGTAAGTTCAAACACGACAACTTCCTGCAAAAAATAACGTGTTCCCGCAAAGATCAATAACGAAACAGTAATACTTAGCAAATACAGTAAAATTCTTTTTTTATTTAAAAACCAATCGCAAAATGTGTAGAAATTTAAAAGATAAACGATAAAAATAGACAGAACAAAACCAACATTAAAAAAGAAATACATACGGCTAAAAACAAAATCTATTTTTTGATTACTCACGGCAATATCCCACAGATAAAAGGTTAGAAACAATCCTAAGAAAAGAAGAATATGGTAATAAAAAGGGATTTTTAGCTTCATAATAATATCGTAATTAATTCAAAAATACAACTATGACTTTACATGAATATTATATTTATATAAAATGGCTCTTTTCTGTGATGAACGTTCAAAAACAATACACGAAATTTTTTGACAGCGAATTACCAATGTTTGTAATCCGGAATTTGGAGTTCATCAAAAACTAAAAATTCATCTCAAAAGCTCCTCTACATTTGTCATGAATTTAAAACAAATCATCATGAAAAAAATCGCTTTATTACTAATCATTACAATTGCATTGAACACTGTTGCTGCTCAATCAAAAAAGAAACAAATTTTATTATTGGGAACTTTCCATTTTGAAAATCCCGGACTTGACGTTGCCAAGGTAAATACCTTTAATGTAATGTCAGACAAGAGCCAGAAAGAACTGGAAAACATTACCAATAAAATTAAAAAGTTTGGACCGGATAAAATTTTCGTAGAATGGAATTATCAAAAACAAGACAGACTCGATAAATTCTACAACAGCAATACAGATAGTTTACTGCATATAAAAGCAGACGAAATCGTACAAATTGCATTACGCTCAGCAAAAAAACTAGGTCATAAAAAGCTATACGGAATTGACTACAACAACACCGACTTTCCTTATGATAGTTTAGTAAAAGCAATGACCGCTGCTAATCAGTTTGATTTAATTAAAAAGAACGAAGAGGAAATGAAGCAGTATGAAATCGATCAAAATAAAAAGATTGCCAAGTATTCTTTGACAGAGTTGCTTTTGGATCTTAACACAAAAGCATCGAACAAAGATAATATTAGATGGTATCTTGAAACAGCTACTAAAGGCGGTAAAAAAGAGGATTTTGTGGGAGCTTTTTTAGTATCTGAGTGGTACCGAAGAAACCTTTATATGTACGCTTTAATTCAGAAACTAACAGAAAGCAAAGACGATAAAATAATGGTTTTATTAGGTGCCGGACATACTGCTATGATTAGAGAATTTGTAGAACATAATCCTGAATTTGAAATTGTAGAATTGGCTACAGTTTTGAAGTAAAAGATAATTTAATCACAAAATTTGCAAGGCTTTACGCAAAGGTCGCAAAGTTTTTTTAGCCACAGATTAAAAGGATTTTAATGATAATAATTCGTGAATTCGTGGCGAAAATTTAACCACAGATAATACTAAGATTTATACTTGCATGGTGGTTACACAGAGTTCACAAAGCTACACTTACTAAAGCTTTGTGAACTTTGTGTAAAACTTTGTAAACTCTGTGGTAAAAAAAAATTCTTTGCGGTTAAATTAGTATTACAAAAAAAATCCCTCCGATCATCGGAAGGATTTTCTATATAATTGATTTCTTATTTGATTAAGAAAGTGCAGCTTTAACTTGATCAGCAGCTTCTTGAAACTGAACAGCTGATAGAATTGGCATACCAGAATTATCAATTAATTCTTTTGCAATTTCAGCATTTGTTCCTTGCAAACGAACGATAATAGGCACATTGATAGCATCACCCATATTTTTGTAAGCATCAACAACTCCTTGCGCCACACGGTCACAACGAACGATTCCACCAAAAATATTAATTAAAATAGCTTTTACGTTAGGATCTTTTAAGATAATTCTAAAAGCAGTTTCAACACGTTTTGCATCAGCAGTTCCACCAACGTCTAAGAAGTTAGCAGGCTCAAAACCAGCGTATTTAATCAAATCCATAGTTGCCATTGCAAGACCTGCTCCGTTTACCATACATCCTACAGTACCGTCAAGATCTACATAGTTCAATCCTACTTCTTTCGCTTCAACTTCGATTGGATTCTCCTCACGGATATCTCTCATCTCAGCATATTTTGGTTGTCTGTATAAAGCATTATCATCGATA
Source organism: Flavobacterium sp. CSZ (assembly GCF_015350725.1). Taxonomy (NCBI): domain Bacteria; kingdom Pseudomonadati; phylum Bacteroidota; class Flavobacteriia; order Flavobacteriales; family Flavobacteriaceae; genus Flavobacterium; species Flavobacterium sp. CSZ. Next base: position 140,710 of record NZ_JADKPQ010000007.1, on the reverse strand, counting down.
TTTACTTTAGCATCAACAGCCATAATTTTATTATCTGAAGTTTTCAAAACCGGGTTGATTTCAAACATAGAAGCATCAGAACCAATGTAAGCATTGTATAATGAATCGATGAATTTCACCATTTCTTTGAAAGCGTTTCCAGAAAGACCTAGGTTAAAAGCAATTCTTCTTGCCTGAAAACCTTGTAATCCAACAGAAGGATCAACTTCTTCAGTAAAAATTAAATGAGGAGTATGCTCAGCAACTTCTTCAATATCCATTCCACCTTCAGTAGAATACATAATCATGTTACGACCAGTAGCTCTATTTAATAAAACAGAAACATAAAATTCAGAAGTTTCACTTTCACCAGGATAGTAAACATCTTCTGCAACTAATACTTTGTTTACTTTTTTACCTTCAGCAGAAGTTTGAGGTGTAATTAATTGCATTCCGATGATTTGTCCAGCAATTTCTTCAACTTGTTGCAAGTTTTTTGCTAACTTAACTCCACCACCTTTTCCACGACCACCTGCGTGAATTTGTGCTTTTATTACGTGCCATCCTGTACCAGTCTCGGCAGTTAATTGTTTTGCAGCAGCCACAGCTTCGACTGCATTGTTAGCCACAATTCCGCGTTGAATGCGTACTCCGTAACTCGCTAAAATTTCTTTTCCTTGATATTCGTGTATGTTCATAATATAGAATTTGTCTGGTTCTGAATTTATTTCAGAATAAAAGTGCGACAAAAGTAGCAAAATTCAACTGAATAGTAAAATCTTTTTCAATTAAAAAACGTGTGAGATATTTATAAAACGTTTATTCTTTTTCAATGCAAAGAAATAGTTAACTAAACAATTTGTTAATATTAACTGAAATCCACTAAAACGTTTGATATTTAACAAAAACATCACTGTATTTACTAGCCTTACGGCGATTTTTCTTAATATATTTTAAGAGCCGTTATCATTTTATCAATTCGCAATGGTTAATATAATATTATTATCAATTAAGAAGCGTTTTTCTAATATTACAATAAAAATGTAAGTCGAATTACAATTCCACTACATTATATTTAACGAAATCTTTATTTTTGTAGAAAAAATATCAAGAATGAAAGTTAAAGAACAAGGGCTTTATTTGCCTGAATTTGAACACGACAATTGTGGTGCAGGATTTATTTGTAATTTGAATGGTATTAAATCTAACGATATTATTCACAAAGCATTGGATATCTTAATAAAATTGGAACATCGTGGTGCCGTTAGTTCTGATGGAAGAACTGGAGACGGGGCTGGAATTTTATTCGATATCCCACATGATTTTTTTAAAAAAGTATGTGACTTTGAAATCCCTGAAACACGTGAGTATGCAGTAGGAATGGTTTTTTTACCAAAAAGCAAAAACCAGGTTTCTTTTTGTATCAACGCTTTCGAATCAACTATTAAGGATCAGAACTTAAAGATCCTGGGTTGGAGAGATGTACCTGTTGAAGTAGAAAATTTAGGGCAGATTGCCGCAGAAAAAGAACCAACAGTTAAACAGGTTTTTGTTAGCAAGAACGGTCAGGATTTAACTGAAAATGAATTTAATGCAAAACTTTTTGCAGCTAGAAAAATTGCTGAACATGCCGTAAGAGGATCAAAAACCTCTGAAAGCCATATGTTTTATTTCTCTAGTTTATCGACAACTACCATAATATATAAAGGTCTATTGATGCCCGAAGACATCAGCCGTTATTATGTTGACTTAAAAGATCCGGATTTAGTGACTCGTTTGGCGTTAGTGCACCAACGTTTCTCTACCAATACTTTCCCTTCATGGGAGTTAGCGCAGCCATTCAGATACATGTGTCATAATGGTGAGATCAATACATTACGTGGGAACGTAAGCCGTATGCGTGCTCGTGAAGAATTGATGGAAAGCAAAGTTTTTGGAAATGATATCAAAAAACTATTCCCTATTATCTTAGAAGGAAAATCAGATTCTGCTTCTATGGATATGGTGGTTGAACTTTTATTAATGACAGGTCGTTCATTGCCTGAGGCGATGATGATGGTGGTTCCTGAAGCCTGGGAAAAACACCAGACAATGTCTCCTGAGAAAAGAGCATTCTACGAATTCAACTCTTGCATTATGGAGCCTTGGGATGGTCCTGCTTCTATTCCTTTTACAGATGGTAACGTAATTGGTGCCTTGCTAGACCGTAACGGTTTGCGTCCTTCTCGTTATACATTAACAAAAAGCGGTTTTGTAATCATGTCATCAGAAATTGGTGTATTGGATGTTGAGCCCGAAGATGTAGTACAACACGGTCGTTTAGAGCCAGGAAAAATGTTCTTGGTTGACATGAACGAAGGTCGTATTATTGAAGACGAAGAAATTAAAAAAGCAATTGTAACCAAACGTCCTTACCAGGAATGGATCGATGCCAACTTGTTACAATTATCTCAAATACCCTATACCAATAACCCTACTCCTGTTGAGAAACTTGATTTCCAGACAAGACAGCGTTTATTTGGTTATACTATCGAAGATTTAAAAACAATCATTAACCCAATGGGAGCTCAGGGCGCTGAAGCCATTAGTTCTATGGGTAACGATACACCATTGGCTGTATTATCAGAGCAGCCGCAATTGCTGTACAACTATTTCAAACAATTATTTGCTCAGGTTACCAACCCGCCTTTGGATGGTATTCGTGAAGAGATCATTACCGATATTAGTTTAGCAATTGGTGGGGATTTTAATATTTTCGAAATTGAATCCAAACAATGTAAAAAATTAAAAATCCAGAATCCGGTTATCTCCAATGAGGATTTAGATAAAATCAGAAACATTGATCACGCAGATTTCAAATCGGCTACTATTTCTACTTTATACAAAATAGAAAAAGGAGTTAACGGTTTAGAAAGAGCGCTTGAAAAATGTGTTCAGGCCACTTTTAAAGCTGTTTCTGAAGGATGCAACATCATCATTTTATCAGACAGAGGAGTTAGCGAAGAATTGGCTCCAATACCAATGTTATTGGCTTGTTCTTACATTCACCATTCATTGAACATTTTACAGGTACGCTCTAAATTCGGAATCATCATCGAATCTGCAGAACCACGTGAACCGCATCATTTTGCTTTATTGTTCGGATACGGCGCAAGTGCGATCAATCCTTATATGGTAAATGAGATCATTCACGATCAGGTAAACCAGGGATTCATTACAGGAGTAAAAGCTGATTACGCAATTGTAAATTACAACAAAGCAATTGCAAAAGGTATCCTTAAAATCATGAACAAAATCGGTATCTCGACTTTACATTCGTACAGAGCTGCTCAGATTTTCGAGATTTTAGGTTTAAACAAAACCTTCACCAATAAGTATTTCCCATTCACCCCTTCAAGAATCGAAGGAATTGGTTTGATGGAAGTAGAAAAAGAAGTAAAAAAACGTTTCCAAAAAGCATTTCCAAACTCTAAGATTGCCAACTTGCTTTCTTTAGAAATTGGAGGTATTTACAGATGGAGACGTGGCGGAGAAAAACACATGTTTAATCCAACAACGATTTCAAAATTACAACAGGCCGTTCGTTTAAACAGTCCTGAAAGTTATAAAGAGTATTCTAATATGGTCAATGAGCAAAGCTCAAACTTAATGACTATTAGAGGTTTATTCGAATTCAACAATTTAGATCCTATTTCTATTGATGAAGTAGAACCATGGACCGAGATTGTAAAAAAATTCAAAACAGGTGCGATGTCCTACGGATCTATCAGTAGAGAAGCACACGAGAATTTAGCCATTGCAATGAATAGAATTGGCGGAAAAAGTAACTCTGGAGAAGGTGGGGAAGATCCTAAACGTTTCCAGAAAGAAATTAACGGAGATTCAAGAAATAGTGCAATTAAACAAGTAGCGTCAGGACGTTTTGGTGTTTCGATCAACTATTTGACAAATGCTAAAGAAATCCAGATCAAAATGGCTCAGGGTGCAAAACCGGGAGAAGGTGGTCAATTACCGGGAGAAAAAGTCGTGCCTTGGATTGCTGAGACAAGAAACTCCACTCCTTATGTAGGTTTGATTTCGCCTCCACCTCACCACGATATTTATTCTATCGAGGATTTATCTCAGTTGATTTACGATTTAAAAAATGCGAATCGCGAAGCGCGTATCAACGTAAAATTAGTTTCTGAAGTTGGAGTTGGAACCATCGCTGCCGGTGTTGCCAAAGCAAAAGCTGACGTGATCCTGATTTCAGGTTATGACGGAGGAACTGGTGCTGCTCCATTGACATCGTTACAACACACAGGTATTCCGTGGGAACTTGGATTAGCCGAAGCACAACAAACTTTGATCTTAAATGATTTAAGAAGCCGTGTAGTCTTAGAGTGCGACGGACAATTAAAAACGGGTCGTGATGTAGCTATCGCAGCTCTATTAGGAGCAGAAGAATTTGGTTTTGCTACTGCCCCACTTGTAGCTTCTGGCTGTATCATGATGAGAGCTTGTCATTTAAATACTTGCCCGGTTGGTATTGCAACTCAGGATCCTGAATTGAGAAAAAATTTCAAAGGAACTCCCGAGCACGTTATTAATTTCATGTATTTTATTGCAGAGGAATTAAGAGAAATCATGGCGCAATTAGGTTTCAGAACCTTAAAAGAAATGGTTGGTCAATCACAAAAATTAAATGTGAACAAAGCAATCAAACATTACAAAGCAAATGGTTTAGACTTATCATCAATTCTATACAAACCAGAAAAAGCTAAAACACAGCCCATTCACAATACAACTGAACAAGATCACGATTTAGACAATGTATTGGATTTTGCCATTATCAAAGAAGCAATTCCGTCTATTTACAGAAAAGAAAAAACAAGAGTTACCTTTAAAATTAAAAATACAGACCGTTCTGTAGGAGCCATTTTGAGTAATGAAATCTCAAAAATATATGGCGCACAAGGTTTACCTGATGACACTATTTTAGTTGATTTTGAAGGTTCTGCCGGACAAAGTTTTGGTGCTTTTGCCACAAACGGATTGTCGTTTAAAATTCACGGAAACTGTAATGATTATTTAGGAAAAGGTCTTTCTGGAGGAAAATTAATTGTAAAAGTACCTCCTACTGCCACTTTCAAACCTGAAGAGAATATCATTATTGGAAACGTTGCCCTTTACGGAGCTATTACCGGGGAGGCTTATATTAATGGAATAGCCGGTGAGCGTTTTTGTGTTAGAAATTCCGGAGCAACTGCCGTTGTTGAAGGAATTGGAGATCACGGATGCGAGTACATGACCGGTGGTACAGTGGTTGTTTTAGGGAAAACAGGAAGAAACTTTGCAGCTGGTATGAGCGGTGGTGTTGCTTATGTTTATGATCCAAATCAAAAATTCGACGCAACATTATGCAACATGGAAATGGTTGCTTTTGATCCAATCGAAGAAGAAGATGTAATCAAACTAAGACGATTGATCAAAAATCATTCATTGTACACCAGCAGTCCATTAGCAAAAAGAATTTTAGCAGACTGGGAAAATGAACAAAACAATTTCGTAAAAGTAATGCCAACTGATTACAAAAAAGCATTGCAGCGAATTGCAGAAGAGAAAAAAATAGAGGAATTAATTGCTTAATAAAAATCAATTTCAAAAATCAAAAATCAATTTCAATAAAAATGGCATTAACAATGTCATCCTGAGCGAAGTCTAAGGATTGGAATTTAAGAAATTGGAATTTTAATTAAAATGTCATGGGTAAAATAGGCGGATTTAAAGAATATAGCAGAGCCGACGAAAGTAATTTAGCAGTAGCAGAACGCGTTTCTAACTACAATGAATTTACCATTCCGTTAGCAAAAGATAAAATAAAAGAACAAGGTTCAAGATGTATGGATTGTGGTATTCCTTTTTGCCACAGTGCTTGTCCGTTAGGAAATTTAATTCCTGACTTCAACGACATGGTACATCAGGAAGAATGGCAAAGCGCCTTAGAGATTTTACAATCCACTAATAACTTTCCTGAATTTACAGGTCGCTTATGCCCTGCTCCATGTGAGAAGTCATGTGTATTAGGGATCATCAAAGAGCCTGTTGCCATCGAAAACATCGAGAAAAACATCATCGAAAGAGGTTTTGCCGAAGGATGGATCAAACCACAAACACCAAAAACCAGAACAGGAAAAACCGTAGCCGTTATTGGTTCAGGTCCTGCAGGTTTAGCGGCAGCTCAACAATTAAACAGAGCCGGTCACACGGTAACTGTTTTTGAAAGAGACAACGCTATTGGAGGTTTATTACGTTACGGAATTCCTAATTTCAAATTAGAAAAAGGAATTATCGACAGACGTGTAGCTATCCTTGAAGCCGAAGGAATTACTTTTAAAACCAATGTAAATGTTGGCGTAAACTTTAGCGTTGAGGAACTAAACGCTTTTGATTCTATCGTTTTATGCGGTGGAGCAACCGAAAGAAGAAGTTTGCCAACTAAGGGAATCGAAAGCAAAGGCGTTGTTCAGGCAATGGATTTCCTGACTCAACAAACTAAAGTTTTATTTGGAGAATCAGTTCCGGACCAGGTTATGGCAACCGGAAAAGATGTAATTGTAATTGGTGGTGGAGATACAGGATCTGACTGTATTGGAACATCAAACCGACACGGAGCAAAATCGGTAACGAATTTTGAGATTTTACCAAAACCTCCGGTTGGACGAAGCGAGTCTACGCCTTGGCCTTTCTGGCCTTTGCAGTTGAAAACCTCTTCATCTCACGAAGAAGGTTGCGATAGAAACTGGTTAATCAATACTAAGGAATTCTTATCGAATGATAAAGGAGAATTAGTCGGATTGAAAACCGTTGAAGTACAATGGAAAATGACTCCGGGTCAACGTCCTGAATTAATCGAAAAAGAAGGTTCTGAGAAAATCTGGCCTTGCGATCTGGCTTTATTGGCTTTAGGATTTACAGGTCCTGAAAAAACTCTAAGCGAGCAATTAGGTCTTGAATTAGACATGAGAAGCAACTATAAAGCAAAAAATTATCAAACAAATGTTCCTCATATTTTCACTGCAGGAGATATGCGAAGAGGACAATCATTAATCGTATGGGCTATTTCAGAAGGTCGAGAAGCAGCAAGAGAAGTAGATTTGTTCTTAATGGGCTCTACTAACTTGCCAACCAAAGGAAACGGAGACTTACCAAGTCTTTAAACCTTATAACACACAACTAACACGAGCCCCTGAATTAACTCAGGGGCTTTTTTTTGCCACAGATTTACAAAGATTTTTTCATCACGAATTTCACTAATTACAAACACTCATAAATAAATCATCAAAATAAAAATTCGCAAAAATTCGTGTAATTACTTCATGTGTTCACTATCTCTCTGATCTTGGCAGAAAAAACTATAAAAATCTCTGCTAATCTTTTTTAATCTGTGACAAAAACTTACTAACTTAGATCCTTAGCAGCTTAGAGTCTTTTTGCTAGGCATGCATTGTAGTTTTATAAAAAATCATTTTAAGTCGATTTTTGTTTAAAAACAAACAATTTGTTATAATTTGTTATTTTTCTACAAATAATTTGCTGTTAGTCAAAAGTGTAATAACTTTGCTCAAAATAGTTTAAAAAATGCAAGCAAAAGATTTACTGCAGTTAGCAGACCAATTTGGAAGTCCATTATATGTTTATGATGCCGAAAAAATCCAATCACAGTACAATAGGTTAACTAAAGCTTTCTCTAAGGTAGAAAACTTAAGAGTTAATTACGCCATGAAGGCATTGTCAAACGTTGCGATTCTTCAGTTATTAAAGAACATGGGGTCTGGTTTAGATACTGTATCTATTCAGGAAGTTTTATTAGGACTTCATGCTGGCTATGATCCTGACAAAATTTTCTTTACACCAAACGGAGTTTCTCTTGAAGAAATCGAAGAAGTTGCCGCAATGGGTGTACAAATCAATATTGACAACTTATCTATTCTGGAGCAATTCGGAACAAAATATCCACAAATTCCGGTATGTATTCGTATCAATCCGCACGTAATGGCGGGAGGAAATGCTAATATTTCGGTAGGACATATCGATAGTAAATTCGGAATCTCTGTTCACCAAATTCCGCATATCTTGCGAATTGTAGAGAATACAAAAATGAGCATCGTAGGAATTCACATGCACACAGGATCTGACATCCTTGATATCGAAGTATTCTTGTATGCTGCTGAAATTTTGTTTGATACCGCAAAACACTTCAAAGATCTTGAGTTTTTAGATTTCGGAAGCGGATTCAAAGTTCCTTACAAAAAAGACGATATCGAAACTGATATTGAAGAGTTAGGTAAAAAATTATCAAAAAGATTCAATGCATTCTGTACAGAATACGGTAGAGATTTAACCTTGATTTTCGAACCAGGAAAATTTTTGGTGAGCGAAGCAGGTTTCTTCTTAGCAAAAGTAAACGTAGTAAAACAGACAACCTCAACAGTTTTTGCCGGAATCGATAGTGGTTTCAACCACTTAATCCGTCCTATGTTTTATGGTTCACAACACTATATCGAAAACATCTCAAACCCAAAAGGAAAAGAGCGTTTTTACTCCGTTGTAGGATACATTTGCGAGACTGATACTTTTGCCAACAACCGCAGAATTTCAGAAATTACCGAAGGAGATATCTTAGCGTTCAGAAACGCCGGAGCTTATTGTTTTTCTATGGCATCGAACTATAATTCAAGATACAAACCAGCCGAAGTTTTATGGAAAGACGGTAAAGGAATCTTAATTCGTCAACACGAAACATTCGAAGATTTACTTAAAAATCAAATTCCGTTGCCACAAGAAGTTGCTGCAACAGTTTAAAAATAAAAAAAAAGAGAATATCAATTGTTGAAAATCCCGTTTCGTTTTGAAGCGGGATTTTTTTTATTCAATCTTGTCATTTCAGGAAACAAGAACCTTTCCTACAAAACATAAAAAGTACAGTACTTTTAATTTAAAAAACAATCATTATTACTTACAAAATCTAGAAAAAATGAATATCTACTAATGCAAGATTTAATTAAAAAAATGGATATTCTAAAATTAAACTTGTTTAACGAGTTTCATTTCCAATAAATATTAATTTCAAAGCATTGGTTGTTGGATTTAGCTTTTTTTATCATAATTTCGTTTTTACAGAAACACTCAATTCGTACTGTAAATATTTGAAACCTGGAATTCATAAATAATAATATAACAAACATGGCATACACTACTGAATCAAAAGACTTAAATCTATCAGATGTAATTGACAGTATATACGAAGGAGAATATCAACTACCAGAATTCCAGAGAGATTATGTTTGGAAAGATTCTAACATTAAATCATTATTTGAATCTGTTTTGTCATCCCATCCAATTGGGACTATTTTAGTTTTGGAAATAGAAAAAGATGACCCCTTAATTGCTTGGATAAACTTTGCAGAAATTATTCCAGATGAAAAAAAACGATTTGATTACAAAGAAGTTGATAGAGAACCTCCCTCTTATTTAGTTTTGGATGGCCAACAACGTTTAACATCTCTTTGTCACTTAACACATGGCACAGCCACAAGTATATGGTATTTAGACTTAAATCCAATTAAAATTGCATGGGAGGATAGTGGAAAACCTTCTGAAAAAGATGAAATAAAAAATTTTGTTGAGCAAAGCATTGATATTGCAGAATATATTAAAAAAGGAAAAAAAACTGATGATCCTGTCAAATATTTTAGAGGTGCTGCCAAAAGACTACCTCTTCAACTATTAAAAGACAAAAACACTCTCAATAAGGCAATAACTGACGTTCGTGATGCTATAAGTTCTAAAATTACTGAAAAACAATATGAGCTAAAAAATTATAAAAAGTTAACTCCTAAAGAGACTAAGGAAGAACTTGAAGCAATCATAACAGAAGATGAGGGATGGAAAGAGTTCCTTGGTGATTTGCTTCCTTTTATACTAGATAATTATTTTGATTATAAAATCCCAACAGTTGTTGTTTCTAAAAAAATGGGAATTACCGGCGTTTGCAAAGTATTTACAAAAATAAATACGACTGGAATTCAGCTAGGTGCTTTTGATTTAATAGTTGCAGTTTTGTATCCTAAAAAAATATCGCTTAAACAAAAGTTTGATGATGTAATTGAAACATATCCATTGATTAACGCTTTAGATGGTACTGCAAAAAGATATTTATTGCAAACTCTAGCACTTTATAAAAAAGTTTCACCTAAAACTTCTCAGCTTCCTGTAACATTATTACCAGAATGGTTTTCAATTGACTGGGATAAATGCGTAGATAATCTAAATAATGCATGTGAATTGATAGATGAAAATTGTGGAAGCTCTCTATCAAAAGGTACAGACCAATTTTTAACTTATTCACCTCTTTTACCAGTTATTGCTAATGTAATAGATAAATACCCTGTCGAAGTTTCTAAAAATGCAATTCTTACTGTATTGAGAAAAAATAAATTAAGGGCATGGTATTATGGCGCGGGTCTTTCATCTAGGTATAGTGAAGGATCTGACAACAAACAAGTGAAAGATTTACCAGAAATGTTAAAATGGTTTGCAAGCGGTAGTTTTGATGAAGATCGTCCTAAATGGTTAGATGCTATTTATAGTGATATTAATACAGGCAAGTCAAATGCAATTGGCAAAACTGTAGTATCATTATTTAATCTAAAAAAAGCAAAAGATATTTACTCGGATAGTCAAGAAGTTGGAGCTCATAGAACTGACTGTGATCTACATCATATTTTTCCTAAAGCAGCTATGAGAAATAAATTAATGGCCGAAAGAGGCATTAAAGATAAATCTGTAGCGGACAAAATATTAAAAAATGAATATAATATCGACTCTATATTAAATCAAACTTGGTTATTATCTACAACTAACAGGGATATTGTTTGTGATCGAATGCCTTCGCATTATATTGCTGATTTAATTGAGCAAAATGGTGGTGGTGAAAATGGATTAAAAAAAGTGAAGGATCTTTTCAATGATCACTGTGTAGGTGAATCCTGCTTTAATTATCTTATTGAGGACAATTACTTTGGTTTTATAGAAGAAAGAAGAAAAGACATCAATAGAGAATTAATGACTACAGGTAAAATACCTAAAATACTGGAAACAGAGATAGAAGATAGTGAAATTGATGAGTAAATCCTTGCTAGTACGTATTCACTTCTTGAACGCCAAGCTATCTAAATCTACAAATTTACAAAGTTGTTGAACTTTACGAACGTTTGGTTTAGGTATAAAAAAGAAAAATATTTTAAAAAAATACTAAAAGACAAATAATTCTCCTTATAGCGCGGATTTACAATTCGCGTCCACAAAGTAAATCAATTTTGAATTATCCCATTTCCAAAAGCAAATGGGATTTTTTTGCTTTTCCTCTAAAATGAACCTAAACAAAATAAAAATAAAAAACTATTTTCGATTAACAAACCAAACCCCAAAAAACCAATGAAAATTACGATTCCCCTATCGATATTATTCCTCTTATTCACTACTACTACATTCAGCCAGACGCTTGCTGATTTAAAACTAAAACCAAAAGAAATTCCAAAAGGTTATACCTTAAATGATGGTAATATTTGCATTACACCTCAGGCCTGCACTTTTTATAATGATATCGAAACCTACAGCAACCTTGTTGGAACCTTAAAGAGTAAATCGATTCAAAGTTTTAAAAATAAAACAGATCGTGGATCTATCATGTACTTTGAATTTGAACACACCTTTAAAGGCGATCGATTTCTACAAGGATTACTTTGGGGAAAAGAAGGTCAGCCAACTGATGAACGCCCGGAAGAGTATCTTGCAAAAGGAAAATTCCTGATCATTTGGAGTTTTCGTCCCGACAGCGCCATAAAAGAAAAATCGGAAGCTAAAATAGAGGCACTTTTAAAGTAAGTAAATATCACACAGCAAATGAAACAAGAAAAAATTGCTACAAAACCAAATCTTAGAAAAAGAATATTTGCAGGATTAATTGATTATTCTTTAATGTTTGGAATGTCTTTGGTTATGTTTATTTATTTTGGAAAAGAAACTTCAACAGGATACAAACTAGAGGGATTTCCGGCATTAACAACCTCACTAATTTGGTGTTTTTATATGATTGGATTTGAATTAAAATTTGGAGGTACTCTTGGTAATCTTTTGTTTGATTTACAAGTCGTTTCTATACGAGATAACAGTACTTCAAGTTTAACTTTTGGACAATCCTTTAAAAGACATGTGGTAGATTTATTAGACATCTGGTTTTTTGGACTACTGGGAATATTATTGATAAAAAACACAAAATACAATCAAAGACTTGGAGATTTATGGGCAAAAACAATTGTGATAGATTCAACAGATGATCAGCAATTTTATAAACGATTTATTTAAACTTCGCAGCACACGATAAACAAAAACCGTTTTTTAAATCTATCCTAATTACAGCTTCATTTTTAATTCGTAATTTGGCCAAAGCAAAATAAATTTCAAATGAAAGCACAAATCCGAATCCTAATTTATTCTATCCTATTTTTTCTATATCTTTCTACAACTTCATCATTGTTGTCTTTGGGAGAATTATTAAAAACAGATCCCTACATCACTTTAGGCTGTGGTTTTGCTGTTTTAAATATCATTTACACTTTCTTCGCTCTGAAGTGGGCACCTTTACTAAATATAATTTGTTCTATCGTAATTGCAGCGGCATCGTTGTTTTTAGCTGTGCAATTTGCCAATTTGCATTTGTTAGCCAAATACGATCCTTACCTGGTTAAAACAGCAATATTTACAAATGCTATTTTATCTATATTACTTTGGGAAATTGTTTATCAGGTAAAAAGTAGAAAATCATAAAATACATTCTCTTTAATGAAATGTTATCCTTTTACTTTTTTAATTGCTGTAAAAAACGGCAAGAACTAACCTGTATGTCAAGACTAAAAGCGGCTTCAAAATTTAAAACTTCCAATAGAATTCTTTACGTTTTTGGAATTGTTTTTTTTTGCTATTTAAGTCTTCTTTCATTTTCTAAATACAATGCCAAATATGCTAATACATTTGCGAATTTAATTCCCGGAATTTGCTTTATCCTTTTTGCATTATTCGTTTTTTACTATATCATTTCTTTACCCGGAATTTACGTCTATGCTGACAAAATAGAATTGCATCGTTATTTTGGTTTATCAAAACGAACTTTGTTTTTGAGCGAAATAGAAAGCTGGATTACCTTAGAAAAAGAAAGTAAATATGGTAATTATGAAGAATTGTATCTCACTTTGAACAATAAAGAAATAGTAAAATTAAGCAGTTATGATTATGCTAATTTCTATGAAGTACAAGCAGAAATAATTAGAAACAAACCTAAAAACAACGTATTAAAAGAGCAATTAAACAAAAAAGAAAATCTAAAATACGCTGTTGTTTTTTTCCTCATAGGCTGTCTCTTTATTTATATTGCTTACCAATTTTACAAAGACACTAGTCTTACTACAAACGATATATATGTAATAAAAGAAAAATTAGCAGACGATATAAAACTAGAACGCAGTAAGAAATCTACCTCTCTGGTTTTTAGACTTGAAAACCTTAGTGATTTCAAATTCAAAATTGGAAGCCTGGCATTAAAAGAAACATATTATGAAGATTTAATAAGCGATTTTAAAAAAGGCGATCTCATTTATCTTACGATCGAAAAAGAGCAATATGAAAAGAAAATAAGTAAAAAGATTCCAATGTCAGTTTTAGACGAATACTTTTATTATGAAAAAATTGATGTAGTCGAAGTTGAAAATAAGACTTTTAAATATTTATCCTTGTCTGACTATAATAAGACAAATCGACAAAATGATTATTGGGGAATTGGATTTTTTGGGATTTTTGGACTAGCGCTAACCATTGCTGGAATTTGTATTTATTTGAAAAAATGATTCCCATATTTTCGAGCATCTATAAACGTGGAGACTTCATAAGCATCAAAAAAAGAGATGAATTAGTAAGTATAATTTTCATTAAATTTAATTTCTAAAAATTTTAAAGATGAAAAACACTTCAGAAATTGCCAATCGTTTTAGAGAAACTATTATAAACGGAACCTGGATTGCTAATACTAATTATAAAGATCAGCTTGAAAATTTAGACTGGAAAATTGCGATTACTCCAATAAAAAACCTGAATTCCATTTTGCTTTTGGCGCAGCATATCCATTATTACATCGACGGAATAAATAATGTTTTCAAAGGCGGATCATTAGATATAAAAGACAAATTCAGCTTCGACTTTCCTTCTGTTAATTCGCAGGAAGAATGGCAGACTTTTTTATCTAAATTCTGGACTGCAGCCGAAGAATTTGCCTCTTTCGTAGAACAAATGCCGGATGAAAAACTAAATCAGGTTTTTGTTGATGAAAAGTACGGAACGTACAAAAGAAATATCGAAGCTATGATCGAACATAGTTACTACCATTTAGGTCAAATTGTCCTGATTAAAAAAATGATAACCGAATACACTAAATGCTAAAAATGGGTATTTTTACTTGTCTCTACTTATTTTTTGAAAACCCGAGAATAGAATTGACAGACAATATAAATTTTATCCTTAACAAGTTTTAAAGGAAATTCTAATGAAAAAATATCTATTGGCCTTAATCCTTTGCTTTCAATTTTCATTTTCTCAAAATACAGATCATTTAAATACTGTTTTAAAACAGCTTAAGATCAAAAAAAGCGAAGTACATCAGGAACTTTTTACTCAAAAAGTCTTACCCTATGATAAGAGTAAAAGTGTTATGGTTATTCCCAAATATGATATTAACGAGCAAGATAATGAAGGTCATGATTACTTTGTTTTAGACGCTTATATAGTGGTCATCGATAATACGACAGGAAAAATAATCTGCAAATTTATTGAACCCAATGCATGGACATCTGATGCATTAATGCTAAGCAGCATTTGGATTGATACCGGATTGTATCATCTTAACACCACTACGAGAGCCTTTGGAGTCAGGGTATCTTATAACGGCAGCAGCAGGCCGAATCCTTTTGGTGAAACCAAATTATCATTATACATTATAAATAAAAATTCTTTGAAGCCGGTGCTTAACAATTATTCTATTTCTCAATCCGCAGGAGAATGGGATACCAATTGCGCAGGAGAATTTGAAGATCGTAATTCGACTTTTGATATAGACAAAGTACAAACCAACAATTACAACAACATCATAGTGAAGACCACAATTGTAAAAAGCATAAGCACTCCTACAATTGATGATTGTGTCTCTAAGCAAACCACTAAAAAAGCGACATCAAAATTAATTTTTAATGGAAAAGAATATAAATAAATATGAAGCTCTGGAAAAATTCTACTATTTTGAAAATGACTATTGTGATCCTAAATTAACCAATATTGATAAACCTGAAATAAAGGCTCTAACAGATGATTATTGCGCTGTGCTTTGGCATGAATATGTGTCAGAAAATAAAAAACATTTGATGCTTGTAAATAATCCTGAAGAATCGAAAGTAAAAAATGAAATCAAGAAAGAATACAACTGGCTAAAAGACTGGAACGACTCTAGTCCTGAAGCATTCAATGAAAATGTAAAAAATCTTTTGGACTGGAAAGATGATGATTCGGTTATATTTTTTTGGAACAAAACTTCGGGAATAGAATCTAAATGGGCTTTGATTTGCAAATACTGGATTTCGTTTTTATATGAAGATGAAGCCAATATTATTATCAATCCTAAAAGCAGAAAAGCCATTATTTTAAGTACAAACGGAAACTTATCTATTGCTGATCGTTTATAAATGAACCTTATATGGATATTAAAAACTTGATACCAAAAGACAAATTTGATCTTGAAACTGTCGAAAAACTAAAACAACATTCTTTTGATGATATCCAACCCATAGTTCCGGATTTATTAGAATGGCTGCAGGATATAAACTGGCCAATTAGTCAGCCCATTGCCGAATTTTTACTTCCGTTTTCTGAAAAAATTGCTCCGGAAATAGTCAAAATATTGAAAAGCAAAGATGAAATGTGGAAGTATTGTATTCTTATGGCTTTTGGAAAAAATATCAAAAACATATTGGTTCTCAAGGAAATTAATAGAATTGCCGAAAATCCAACGCAGGATGAAATAGATGATGGAGTTAATGAGATTGCAAACGAAATAAACAATAATTAATTTGGAAACTATATCGTTGATCTGGGATTCATTGTGGGATCTTTTACTGGTTGGTATTGGCTTGAGTCTAATGGTGATGGGGATTCGGGTATTTATCAAACAACGAAGAATTCAAAAAATCGGAATAAAAACAATCGCAACGGTTATAGGTTTTAGCGATGAAAAGTCTTTGGCAGAAGATCAAGCACCTCTTAAAATACCGTTGTTTATATTTTACGACAGCTCAAACAATCAGATCAGTATAAAAGGGAAAAGTAATTCGATCTGCACTATGTACCAAACCACTCCTGTGTGCTACAATCCTGCGAAACCTGAAACGGAGTATTATTTGCCTAATAAAGATTTTATGGTAAAACATTTATTGTTTTTTGTTGGTTTGTTTTTCCTAAGTCTGGGTATCTATTATTTACGTAAACATAATATGGAATTTAATCCCTTTTAAAATAAGGACTCCATTTTACGATAGATGCTTTTTAAAATCATAAATTTACTATTAGATTATTTTAATGGTTATATTAATTTTTTAAAGTAAATAGTATGAGAACTAAAAAAATATGGGCCAATTTGGGCGTAGAAGATTTGGCAAGAACTACCAAATTTTATAGCGAATTAGGTTTTAAACCCAATGGTACCAATGAAGTACTGACAAGTTTTACGTTTGGACAAGACGATTTTATCATTCATTTTTTTACAAAAGAAAGATTTAAGTGGGCCCTTGGCGATGAAGCATCTGATTTAAAACTGGGAAATGAAATCATATTTTCTCTCTCGGCTGAAAGTGTAGATGAAGTACATCAATGGTTACTTGCCGTTAAAAATGCAGGAGGAAGAATTTTTGCAGAACCGCAAAGCTTTGAAAAAGGTTATTTCTTTGGATTTGCTGATCCTGATGGTCACAAATTCAATGTTTTGTATTGGCCTGAATAAAATATTATATTGCTTAACGTTAGACCCACTGCTGTGCGTCTCCACTATCCAACTTCTTATAAAATACTAAATTTCTAACCTAGCCCCGATTACTTCACTAAACTATATTTTTAAACTTGTGTTCAGTGAACTTCATTTGAGCCGGTATCCTAGTATCCCGATGACTATAGGGAGAAGAGATAAAGGCGAAAGCGGGACGAATGGTCTTATGGAAACTGAAATTTCTGCTCCTGAAATTTAAAATTTACATTATCTGAATTCATCTAAAAACTGATATATTTACACCTTTAAAATCAATTGGTCTTTTAGGATGAAAAAAATTACTTTACTGCTTTCTATATTATTTTTAGCACTTTTCTCATGCGGTGTAAAAACCACTCAATCCTTGCTAAGCGACGGAAATTATGATGCTGCAATAGACCGCGCCGTAGAGGCATTGCGAACCAAAAAAGATTCGAAAGGAAAACAAGATTATGTGTTTTTGCTCGAAGAGGCTTTTGCAAAAGCAAAGGACAGGGACCTGCGCGATCTTGATTTGATGATTAAAGAAGCTACGCCAACAAATGCAGAGCGCGTTTACAATACGTATTTGCAATTGAATAACCGTCAGGAAAAAATCAGGCCTTTATTGCCGTTGCCGTTGTTAAAGCAGGGAAAAAATGCTTCGTTTGCTTTTGATAATTACTCCAACCAGATTGTGAGCAGTAAAATTGCACTTACAAAATATTTATACGAGAATGCTTCGGGGCTGTTGAAATCAAAAAATAAATTGGATTTTAGAAAGGCTTACGATGATTTTGCCTATTTAGAAAGTCTTAGTCCGAATTATAAGAATACCAAAAAACTGATGGAAGATGCACAGTTTAAAGGAACTGATTTTGTGGATGTATATGCCAAAAACGAAACCAATATGGTGATCCCGAAACAGCTTCAGGATGATTTATTGGATTTTAAAACCTACGGATTAAATGACAAATGGACGGTTTACCATAACCTGAGACAAAAAAATGTTACCTACGATTACAGTCTTGTAATCAATTTTAGACAAATTAATATTTCGCCGGAACAAATTAAGGAGAAAGAATTCATTAAAGAAAGACAGGTTAAAGATGGTGTAAAAACTCTTTTAGACAGTCGTGGAAGACCTGTAAGAGATAGTTTGGGCAAGGAAATAAAAGTGGATAACTACAGAATGCTTCGCGCGAATGTTTACGAGTTCAGGCAATTTAAATCTTGTCAGGTTACGGCGCAAATCGATTATATTGATGTAAAAACAAATCAGTTACTGCAATCTTTTCCAGTAGCGAGCGAATTTATTTTTGAGAATATTTATTCTACCTACAAAGGCGACAGGAGTGCTTGTGAGGACAATTATATGTCGTATTTTAATAAGCGCGCTGTGCCTTTCCCAAATAATGAGCAAATGGTTTTTGATACTGGAGAGGATTTAAAAGCGAGGGTTAAAAATATTATTATCAGCAATAAATTTAGGGGATAATCAATACCTTCTTTCAATTTATTGCTGATCTTAAAAAAACAAAGCCTAATTCATTCAAGAAATAATTATGAAATTTAGAATTCTCATACTTACGGCAATACTATTGGTTTGCTGCAAAAAAGAAGAAAAAACAAAACCTGAACTACAAGCTGTAAAAACCGACAGCATAAAAAAAACAATCGAGAATAAAAATAATGCTGACACAATTGTGATCTCGACAAAACATAAGGTAAATAAAATTGTCTGTGATCTTGACGGAGATAATTTCAATGAAACTGTCGAAATTGTACGAAGTACCAAAAGCGGAAAAAGCGGTTTGAGAATAACATTTGGCAACGGAAATAAAACAGATTATTTAGGCTTAGGAAATAACATTTTGCACCAGGGTTTTGATGAAATTGACTGGGTAGGAATATTCGAAAAAGCACCTAAAAATGAACTTTACTGGAACAATGTAAATGATGATGGCGAAATAATGGCCGACGAAGAAATCAAGGAAGAAGACAAAATAAAACTCCTCAATGACGGAATATACATTCATGCAGAAGAAAGCTGTGGCGGCGGAGTAATTTATCTGAAAGATGGAAAATACGAATGGATTCAGCAGGAATAAATCAACTTTTTAAAAACTTTTCTATGAAGAATATTACCATTTTATGCCTGCTAATTATTATTTTTTCGAGCTGTAAATCAGATAAAAAAGATTCCGTAAAAGAATCTGAAACCTCAGCATTAACAGAATCTAAAGAATATCCTTTGGTCGTAAATAAAATTGACTCGACTCAGTTTCCAGCTTCTATAAAATACGAAGGTTTTATAAAAAATGCTGTTCGCTGGAAAGATAAATCCGGAGAAAATATTGTCATTACAAGTGAAACCGGAATCTACAGAAATGAAAAACTGAAACATGAATTTGAAGATAGTATTGATGCTGAATTATATGCTTATCATTTTATACTATCAAATAATGAAGCCACCCAAACCTGGAGAGTGAAGGATTTTATTGCCGATTGTCCTGTTGATATTACTGCTTCTTTTGTCAAAAATACTTTTAAAATCACCGACTTAAATAAAAACGGAATTGCCGAAGTATGGCTTATGTATAAAACTGTTTGCCATGGGGATGTGAGTCCTTCTAATATGAAAATAATCATGTACGAAGGAAATAGTAAATATGCCATGCGCGGAGAAAATAAGGTTCAAGTAGGAAGTGATGTAAACGATAAAGCATCTTTTATTGGCGGTGAATTTAAATTGGACGCCAACTTTAAAAATGGCCCGAAAGTATTCAAAGAATATGCTCAAAATTTGTGGAAAGAAAATCTCATGGAAAAATGGGATAACTAAAATATATCGAGTCAATTCTGGCACGCAAAATTCTGCATCGTTATTCACTTTTTCATTCCATTATTCTACATTTCAATACCATTAAAGACGTACTACAGTGCGTCTTTTTTTTGTTTAAATAAATCTATTTCAAAAAAATAACAAAAAAACATTACTCAAAACCAATACATTATGTACATTTGCAACTGATTGGTTGCTAATTAAAAATACGTTAAAAATGAAACGAGATATTTTTCAGGCTATTGCTGACCCAACCCGCAGGGCAATTTTAGTATTGGTTGCTACCAATGCATTAACTCCCAATGCTATTGCAGAGCAATTTAATACAACAAGACAGGCCGTTTCTAAACACATTAAAATCCTTAATGAATGCGACTTATTAGCCGAAAAAAAAATAGGCCGTGAGATCTATTATCAACTCAAAATAGACAAAATGAAAGAAGTTGACAAATGGATGGAACAGTTTAAAGCAATTTGGGAAAACCGTTTCAGTCAACTTGATCAGGTATTAATGAATCTAAAATCTAAAGAAAATGAAATCTAATCTTTTAATGAATTTTTCCGTGAACAAAGAAACCATCACGGTAAATATAAAACGTGAATTCAATGCATCGCTTTCACATGTTTGGTCGGCATGGACAGAGGCTGAAATTTTAGATCAATGGTGGGCTCCTGCCCCATTTAAATCTAAAACAAAACGTATGGATTTTTCAGAAGGTGGACATAGATTGTACGCTATGGTTGGCCCTGAAGATCAGGAACGATGGGGAATTCTTGATTATACTTCGATTTCTCCCAAAACCAATTTTAAATATTCTGCTACTTTTTGTGATTCTGAGGGTAATCCGGATTCAGTTTTTGGAAGTTCTTACTGGAGTGTCAATTTCTCTGAACAAGGAGATTCAGTAATTGTTGATATCGAAATTAAACGCGATAGCTTATCTGATTTAGAAAAAATAATCGAAATGGGCTTTAAAGAAGGATTTACAAGCACTATGGAAAGTTTGGATAAAATCCTTGAAGCAAAAAAATAAACAGCACAATAAGACAAGTAAAATAGTAATGAATTTAAAATTTTAAGAAAATGAAATCAAACTTATTAATGAATTTTACTGTAGACAAAGAAACCAGTACAGTAAATGTAAGACGCGAGTTTAATGCATCACTTGCCAATGTTTGGTCGGCCTGGACAGAACCTGAAGTTTTAGATCAATGGTGGGCTCCTGCCCCATGGAAATCTAAAACAAAACGCATGGAATTTAAAACAGGAGGTCAAAGACTCTACGCCATGGTTGGCCCCCAGGGCGAAGAACATTGGGCTTTGGCTGATTTTACTTCTATAACTCCAAAGACTAATTTTAAATATCTGGATGCTTTTTGCGATAGCGAAGGGAATTTAAACAAGGATTTTCCGCGTTCTGACTGGGATGTAAGTTTCTCAGAACAAGGCGCTACTACTTTTGTAGACATCGCCATTAAACATGAAAACCTATCGGATTTAGAGAAGATGATCGAAATGGGATTCAAAGAAGGCTTCACTATTGCTCTGGAAGGTCTGGACAAAATTTTTGCTTCGAAATCATAATATATTTCATCCCTTAACCAAGCTCAAAAAGATGCGTAAAATTCTATAATTTTCGCATCTTTTTTTTGGAATAAAACTAAAAAGAAACTTTTACGGTTTCCCGTAATGAAAACCAATTTTTACCCATTATATTTGGGCTTTAAAATATAAAAACAAACCCAAATTTTTAATGAAAAAACCAATTTTACTCCTTGTTCTTACCCTTTTTCTTAGTATTAATTGTTATTCGCAAGTAGTTTTCGAAAACGGATACTTTATAGATCCCACAAATAAAAAAACTGATTGTCTTATTGAAAATTTAGACTGGAAAAACACACCTCTTAATTTCAGATATAAACTTTCAGGAAGTGAAGATATCATTACAGCGGACCTCAAAGCCATAAAAGAGTTTGCCATTACAGGAGAAAGCAAATATATCAGAGTTCCCGTAAAAGTCGACCGATCTTCAAAATTCATAGAAGAAATGAGTACAGAAAAAAATCCGATTTTCAAGGAAGAAACCCTATTGCTAAAAGTACTTATTGAAGGGAAAGCATCTCTTTATATATATGACGAAGGAAGCTTAACTCGTTTTTTTTATAAAATTAATGATGGCGAAATAAAACAATTGGTGTACAAATCTTACTTGGTAAATGAAAATTCTTCTGTTGCCAAAAATAATTATTTCAGAGAACAACTTTTTATCGACCTGAAATGTGACAATATACTTCAAAGAGAATATGAAAATTTGAACTACGATCGCCGAAGTCTTTTAAAATTATTTGTAAAATACAATAAATGCAGTGATACGAATTTTACCGAATTTGAAAAAAAAGAAAAAAAAGATTTATTCAACTTAACTGTGAGACCCCGATTAAATAGCAGTTTATTATCAATGAGTAGCTCTAATGTAGATTTTTATAACGTGAAATTTGATTCTAAATCAAATATAGGTGTTGGACTTGAAGCAGAGTTTATTTTTCCATTTAACAGAAATAAATGGGCATTAATCGTAGAACCAACTTATCAGTATTATAAAAACGAAAAAACAAAAGAAACAACTTCGTTATTAGGAGGACAAGTAACAGCAAAAGTTGACTACAAGTCAATTGAATTACCAATAGGCTTGAGACATTACTTTTTCCTTAAAAATGATTCTAAGATATTTATAAATGCATCTTACCTAGCTGATTTTGCTTTAAATTCAAAAATTGAATTGTTTCGAAAAGATGGCTCATCAATAAATACTCTTGATATTAAATCCCGTAGTACTCTAGCTTTAGGAGTTGGCGGAAAGCTTCACGATAAGTACAGCATAGAACTCAGATATATAATTGACCGAAGTATTGTAAAAGATTACATCTTTGTCAATTCTTCATTTTCAACAGCATCACTGATACTAGGATATTCCTTTTTTTAGAAATGTTTTATATGGTCCCATTCTTTAAAGAATGGGATTTTTTTTTAAATCACAATCATTTCAAAATAGAGCCCTAAAATTAAATTAAATATTAATTTGTATTTTCGTGTAGCAAAAATATTTTATCCAAGTGCGAGTCTCGCAAACTGCAAAGTATTTATCTTTTGAAAAAATAATATGACCAACATACAGACGCTTTATCAAAAAGCAATAAAATTCGCTGCAAAAAGACACGCCGATATCAATCAATTAATTCCGGGAACGAACTTACCCTATGTTGTGCATTTAAGCAATGTAGCCATGGAAATTTTGATTGCTTCACAAAACACAAAAGAATTTAATGCTGAATTTGCGGTTCAGGTGGCATTACTTCACGATATTTTAGAAGATACAACTACCACATTTGAGGAACTTTCTCAGGAATTTAGTATCGAAATTGCTCAGGCTGTTTTAGCCTTGACAAAGAATGCAGAAATTCTAAAAGAAAACAGAATGACCGACAGCTTAAATCGTATCAAACAACTCTCCAAAGAAGTTTGGGCTGTAAAACTGGCCGATCGAATAACAAATCTACAAACGCCGCCACAACTTTGGGGAATAGAAAAAATTAGTGCATATCAAAAAGAAGCAATTCAGATAGCTGATGCCTTAAAAGGCAGTAACGCTTTTTTAGAAAAAAGACTTCAGCAAAAAATTGTCGATTATTTAGAGTATTGCATTACATCTCATAACCAAAACTAGACAAAAAAAATAAAATTTAATTTTTAAACCTGCTTTGAGAAATCATACTGGACATAAATACCTCAAAATGAATAAGATCATTGCCTTTATATTATTATTTTTCACCTCAACAATTTCCTTTAGTCAAACCAATACATCTAAATCAACAGCTACCAGCAAACCTTTTATATTAGGTGTTATAGACGAAATACAATCGAAAGAACTGGGCGAGAAAAGAATCCTGAACATTTATCTGCCTGATGGTTATAAACCGGAAGATGCAACAAAATATCCTGTAATTTATTTACTTGATGGCTCAGCCGATGAAGATTTTATTCACATTGCTGGTTTGGTACAATTCAATAGTTTTGAATGGGTGAATCAGGTTCCAAAATCAATTGTAGTGGGAATTGCAACTTAGACAGAAGAAGAGATTTCACTTTCCCCACAACGATCGAAAAAGATCAAAAACGTTTTGCCACTTCTGGACATTCAGATAAATTTATTGCTTTTATCGAAAAAGAATTACAGCCTTTTATCGATAAAAAATACAAAACAAATGAATCTAAAACCATTATAGGGCAATCGTTAGGCGGATTATTAGAAACTGAAATATTATTAAACAAACCAACGCTCTTTAATAAATACGTTATTGTGAGCCCAAGCATTTGGTGGAATAACGGTTCTATTTTAAATTTAGATAGTACAAT
Source organism: Flavobacterium sp. CSZ (assembly GCF_015350725.1). Classification (NCBI taxonomy): domain Bacteria; kingdom Pseudomonadati; phylum Bacteroidota; class Flavobacteriia; order Flavobacteriales; family Flavobacteriaceae; genus Flavobacterium; species Flavobacterium sp. CSZ. Next base: position 116,338 of record NZ_JADKPQ010000007.1, on the reverse strand, counting down.
TTTTCAGGAGAGTTTTAATCCAAAAACTGAGATTTATATCGCTGTTGGTAAAGAAGGCCTTACTCCTACCGAAATCCCGAGAGTGATGGAAGTAGATGCTAATTTACTAGCCGAAAAAATTAAGGCATCAAAAAGCAAAAACATAAAAGTTTATTTTGATTATTTCCCTCTCGAAAATCATGGCACTATTTTGCATCCGGCAGTTTCAAATTCTTTCAAATTCTTTTATCCAATAAAAGAAAAAGAATAAAAAGTATTTTAAGATTTATCGAAAGACAAAATTTACAACAATGAAAAGTATACAGGAAAATAAATTAGACAATCCGGTTTGGAATTCACTTTCAGAAATTCATAAAGGATTTGTCATCGATTATAAGGGAACCAAATTTTACAATCCCGATTATTGCCCTTTTGGAGGTTTTATAAATTCCCAAAGCACTTTAGATGCATCAGATCAATATGCAGTATCAGCAGAAAATTTCTTTATTGTTGGAGAAAAACCTCAAATAGCTAATTCACTAAAAATTGTAAAAGAATTAGTTTGCCTGCAAATGATTATTTACAATAAAATAGAACTATCAATAAATGAAGATATTGTAGAACTTACCCAAGAACATAATGATCAATTGGTGCATTTGGTCAACTTAGTGCAACCGGGATATTTTAAAAACAAAACTGCTTCATTAGGCAATTATCACGGGATTTTCAAAGAAAATCAATTGGTTGCCATAACAGGCGAGCGCATGAGGATGAATGATTTTACAGAAGTCAGTGCTATTATTACCCATCCCGATCATACGGGAAAAGGCTATGCAAAACAATTAATTGCTCATTGTGTCAATAACATTTTTAGCGAAAATAAAACTCCGTATTTACATGTAGTGGAAAGTAATATAGGAGCAATTGCCCTATATGAAAAACTGGGTTTTGTAACGAGAAGAAAAATGAGTTTTTGGAATATTTCTAAGAATCAGTAGAGTTATAGATTCAATAAAAAAGGAGCAGAAATTTGTTGTAGATTTCTGCTCCTTTTTTTATCTACTGGTATTAGGTATGGATCTCAAACCATGGCCTATACTTTATTTCAAGCAACATCAATTAAATATCCTGGTCTATAAATAATATTAGAGTTTTTGTGTTGGTAAAGCGCTTTATAATCCCGTAATTTAAGATAGAAAAATCGCTGAATCAATAGGCGCAAAACAGATTAATTAGTAATTTTATATCTCAATCTTAATACTTAAAATGATAAAAAAAAATATCATTATCTGTATAATTAGGAATCTCGGTAAGTGCTCAAACCGCTAATCAACTTATAGAAATGGCAATTGGTAAAATGGACTAAAAAAGGAAAAGAAAAAAATATTCAGCAATATTATAAAACAGATCAGCTTTACCAGGTTTTCAGGGAAAATGGGGATTTTGAAAGTTTGGTCAAAGATGAATCTCACAAAGCAAAATGAAAACTATCTAAGGACAATTCTGAACTTACCATTATGGCCATTTTAATGCCTGTAAAATTTTCTGTTGATTATTTTGATTCTAATAAACATACGCATTACAACCCCAGAGATAGGAACTTTTGAGTATAAAAAAGTCAGTGAATAAATTATTAACTCTTATTAGTTTTAGACATGACATTAAACAAACAAACTGTAAATGAATACATGGACGCTTTTAGAGTAAGCGATCATCAAAGAATACTTGCCTGTCTCACCGAGGATGTCATTTGGGAAATGCCGGGTATTTACCAACATATTGGTAAAGAAGCTTTTGATAAAGAAATTGAGAATGATAATTTTGTTGGAAGTCCTACCATTCAGATTATAAAATTGATAGAGCAAAATAATATTGTCATTGCAGAAGGTGCCGTGCAAGGTAATATGAAAAACGGAAATATACTGGATGCCGTTTTTTGTGATGTTTTTGAAATGGAAACAGGAAAAATAAAGAAGTTAACTTCGTATTTAATGTCCAGAAATGCCAGTTTAAAATTTGAATAAAATTAATCTTAATAACTGAAAAGATTCATCAAGTTTTCCACTAAAAGCAATGGATTATGACCCTGAGATTCTCACAGAATTTAACATGCGAAATACTTACCCACCCTCTTAAGGCTGCTGATGCACTGACTCTGAAACCTTACCCTTAAACCCTTGCAATTCTTCCAGCAAGAAAACGCCATTATAGCCCACCTGTTTTTTTTGCTAGGCTCAAGGCTACTTCCTGCATTCAGAACTGAAAAATTTAAAGAGTGTGATGCGATTGCGAAAAAAATGGCTCTCTTTAAATCTAAAGTAGCTACACACTTCAATATTAGCAGTTTCTTTAATGCTTTTAATTGAAAAAAAAACTCAAAACCGTACTGTTCGATATTTTTACAAACTAGAAATGATGAAATTTTTGGTAGCATAAAGGCTAAAAGGTAGCCTAACATTGCAATAAAACCAGTATTTATGCCTATCTTGCGAAAATATCATCGATTTCTGTTGATAATTTCGATTTCTAATCCTGGAAATCTTCTGCAATTGATTTTGCATCTTTTTAATAGCTGAAATTTACTATCAGCGTAAATAATCTAAAATTTAAAAAATGGAATTTAAATTAATTAATCCAATTTCTGGAGACGACACAACCTATACATCAAAAATAATTGCCACTTTTTTACATACCCATTTAGAACAATATGGAGACGAAATAGAAGATATTCTAAAAGCTATTGCTTATGCCATGAATCCTGATAAGGGCGGTAATATCGTTATTGGTTTGGAGGACGATAAAATTGTTGGAGCTGTAGTTTTAAACAATACCGGAATGAAGGATTATATTCCTGAAAACATTCTGGTTTATATTGCTGTTGACAATTCTGAAAGGGGAAAAGGTTATGGGAAAAAACTAATGGAAAAAGCAATTTCTGTAGTCGAAGGAAATATTGCGCTACATGTAGAACCGGACAATCCTGCGAAAGGATTATATGAAAAACTGGGCTTTACAAATAAATATCTCGAAATGCGTTTAGTAAGATAATCGCAAATTCACTAATTCAATAAAAAATAAAGCCTAATGGCATTCATAAAATTATATAGAAAGAAATTAAAAGAAAACTACAACTTCCTGGATTCAATTTTTGAATCTAAAAATATTCAATGGGGAGTTGTCTCCAAACTTTTATGTGGAAACAAATTGTACTTAAAAGAGATTATCTCATTGGGAGTTAAAGAAATACATGATTCAAGAGTTAGTAATCTAAAGAAAATTAAAGCTCTCGATCCTAGTATTCAGACTGTATATATAAAACCGCCTGCTAAACGAAGTATCGCTAATATTGTAAGATATGCCGATGTAAGTTTTAATACTGAATTCTATACGATTCAACTCCTTTCAGAAGAAGCCCAAAAGCAAAACAAAGTGCATAAAATCATTATTATGATCGAAATGGGAGATTTGCGAGAAGGCGTTATGGGCGAAGATTTAATCGAATTTTACGGTAAAATTATTAGTATGCCCAACATCGAAATTCGGGGAATTGGCACGAATTTAAATTGCCTTAGCGGCGTGATGCCAACCCAGGATAAGCTAATACAATTGAGTTTGTACAAACAACTTATTGAGGCTAAATTTAATATTACAATTCCGTGGGTTTCTGGCGGGACATCTGTTGCTATACCTTTACTTTTAAAGAATGCCCGACCAATGGCTGTAAATCATTTTCGAATTGGTGAAGCATTGTTTTTTGGAAAGGATTTATTTACCGGAGAAACTATCAAAGGTATGCATAATGACGTCTTTAAACTTTTTGCTGAAATTATCGAGATAACCGAAAAACCGGACGTACCAACTGGAGAGCTAGGTGAAAATGTGGCTGGAAATAGTTTTTCTATGCAAGAAATCGAGAACTTTGGAGGAACCTCATTACGCGCTATTCTAGATGTTGGATTACTGGACATGCAACCGCAGTATCTGGAAGCTGTCGATGAGAACATCACAATCGTAGATGCCAGTTCTGATATGCTGGTAATTGACATTTCATCTTCAACACAAAAATATAAAGTGGGTGATTTAATCTCTTTTAATATTAAATACATGGGCGCTTTGTACTTGCTGAATTCAAATTATATTGATAAAAATATCGAGTAAAAGAAGATCAACATTTTAATTGCAAATTATCTTCATTGCAAATCATAGATTTATAATCGAGAAAAGAGCGGGTTTGCGGTTTTTTATTACATTTAAAACTGTTATTTAAATAATTATTAATTTCTCTTTTATAAAACGAAGATGATGGATGAAACTCAAATAAAATTAACCCTTGCAAAAAAAGCAACCGAATTTGTATCTGGTGGATTTAAACCAACAAACTCAATTTCAGAAAGCTGGATTGGAAGAGTCTATCTATATCACGAAAATGAAGAGATCCCTTTAGATAATGATAGTGAATTGATGCTTCCCCTTTTTCAATTATGCTTAAATCAATTGCCTTTTGTCCCTAAAATTTTAGAAGAAACTAAAATCATTACCGTTTTCATTTCTAAAAAATTCCCAATGGACTTAACTCCTAATGGAAATAATTGGGTTTTACGTGAATATAAAAGCGTAGATAATGTTGTAGTTAAGGATTTAAAAAATGATACTTCATTTATAAAACCTTTTCCTTTATCAAATAGACTTATTGAAGAAGATTATCCGGTTTGGGAAGACCCTGAAATACCAGATGACATATCAGATAAAATCAATGAACTTGAAGACTCAGGAATTATTGATTCTTATTACGATATTATCCAAAACAATTATAGCCACAAAATTGGCGGTTATCCAACATATTGTCAATCCGGAATTGATTTTGGAGAAGATTTTGAATTTGTTTTCCAAATTGCTTCCGATCAAAAAGCGAATTTAAATATTGTAGACAGCGGAAATATTTATTTAGCCAAAAATAGAAAGACCCAACAATGGGTGTTTTATTGTGATTTTTATTAAAATAAATAAAGTGTTCGATTAAGAAAAATTCAATCCAATTTCAAGCTGTTTTTAATGCTACCATATTACTTCAATAGAATTAACTCTTTTTTCTAATTCTTTATAAAGATTTGCTTTATATACTAATAAGTCTTGATAACCTTCACTTTTCTTAAAATCAACAGCACCACTTTTTTTAGATGACTTCTTTAAACTTTTTATTTTCATCTCATTAAAGTCATAAGCAGCTTTTAAATCGGCAATACTTAAATCTTGCATTTTTGTAATTTTGAAACTCATTTTATTTATTTAAAGTTTACTTGTAAATGTATTATTTATTATTCTGAAGAAATTTATTCTTTTTTGAATAGAATCGTATTAAGAAAAATTCACCCCAATCTGATTTTTAATATCCTGGACAATCTTACTCAAATCCAGACTATTCTGATGTGACCAAAGCTTACTTTCGATTTGGTTGTTTCTAATGCAATTATGGCATTCAATTGCTTCATGCGTATATCCTATGCCTGAGTTTGGTAAACTAAAAGTTTCTTCTTTATTATTTTTAGAAACAGAATAGCCATCAGCAATATACCATGGAGAATTGAGCTGAATATGACCTTTTGTCCCGCTTATAGTTGCTTTCATATCAGATTCAGAAACTATCGAAGCATGCAAAATCGATTGTGCATTTTCATAGTGCAATATCATGGAAGTTTGCAAATCGATTCCGTTTTTATTACAAATAGATTTTGCCATAATTTCTTTTGGCATACCTAATAATAAATAAGACAGGAATAACGGATATACGCCAATATCAAATAAAGCTCCTCCGCCAAGATTTTTATCAAAAAGTCTGCCTCCCTGTTTTTCATCTGCATAAAAAGCAAAATCGGCTTTAATGGATTTGATATCACCAATTACTCCCTGGTTTACTTTTTCTAAAACCTCTTTAACTGACGGAATAAATCGTGTCCAGAATGCCTCCATAAAAAACTTATTGTGTTTTCTTGAAGCTTCAATCATTCGCATTGCATCTTTAGTAGAAAGCGACAGTGGCTTTTCGCATAAAACATGTTTTCCGTTTTCTAGTGCTTTTATAGATAATTCGGCATGGGAATCATGTGGAGTTGCAATGTAGATGATATCGATCTGATCGTCCAGAAAAAGCGCCTGATAAGAATCGTAGGATTTTGCGCAATTGTACTTTTTGGCAAACTCAATTGCTTTATTATGGTCTCTGGAAGCTACTGCAAATAATGCTGCATCTTGCAATAACAATAAATCGGTGGCAAATTGATTTGCAATGTTTCCCAGGCCAATAATACCCCATTTTATTTTATTATCGTCTTTCATATTATTCTATAAGAGCTACTTATCAAGGGTTTAATTAAAATGTAATGTAAATAAAGAAAAAACATTTATAAAAATAAATCATAGACAACATATATTTCATAATTTTAGCAACAAATTTGCAAATTAACTATGAAAAAAGCCCTACTCTTACTCTTTTTGAGCGTTTTTTTAACAAAAACATATGCTCAGGATTATTTCCCTATTAATGAAAGTGTGCAAAACAAAAACAAAAATTACACTGTTTTTACAAATGCCACCATTTATGTTACGCCAACTCAAAAAATCGAAAAAGGAACTTTACTTGTTCAGGATGGTAAAGTTGTTGCAGTTGGCAATACTGTCACCATTCCTAAAAACAGTATTACGATCGATCTTGAAGGAAAAACAATTTATCCTTCCTTTATTGATATCTACACAAGTTTTGGAATTGAAAAACCAAAAAGCAATTTAGGCCGTTTCCGCGATCCTTTGTATGATACAAAAAGAGTGGGTTATTATTGGAATGAAAGCGTTAGACCGGAAATAAACACTTATGAGACTTTTAAGTACGACCAGCCTAAAGCCGAAGAATTACTAAAAGCTGGCTTTGGAGTTGTTGGAACGCATATTGCTGACGGAATTGCTCAGGGAACCGGAATTTTGGTTGCCCTGAATAATACTGAAAACAGTAAACAAATTATTGCCAGTAAAATTACCAATCACCTTGCTTTTTCGAGAAGCGTTCTAACAAATCAGGCTTATCCGAGTTCATTAATGGGTATGATGGCTTTGCTGCGTCAAATGTATCTGGATCTGGATTGGTACAAAAAAGGAAATTCTGATACTAAAGATTTATCACTAGAAGCTTTGGCAAATAACGAAAAGCTGGTTCAAATCTTTACAACAGAAGACAAATTAAACAGTTTGAGAGCGGCTAAAATTGCTAAGGAATTTGGTTTAAACTATATTCTAAAAGGCAGTGGAAATGAGTTTGAAAGAATCGACGAAATCAAAAATACGAATGCTAAATTTATCATCCCGGTAAGTTTTCCCGAAGCTTATGATGTTTCAAATCCATATTTATCAAATCAAATCGAATTGACCGATATGCGTTTTTGGAATCAGGCGCCATCAAACCTAAAAATATTATCTGATAATGGTGTTGTTTTTGCCCTTACGACAGACAAACTAAAAAAGACCGAAGACTTTAAACCTAATTTATTAAAAGCCATTAAATATGGTTTTGATAAAACAAAAGCTTTAGAAGCCCTCACTACAATTCCGGCTGCAATTCTTGGAAAAAGCAATGAAATTGGAAGTTTAAAAACTGGAAGTTATGCCAATTTTGTCATTACCTCAGGTGAAATCTTTGACGAAAAAACAGTTTTATACGAAAACTGGGTTCAGGGAACTAAATATGTTGTAAATGATATTAATTCAAAAGACATTCGCGGCAACTACAATTTAACGGTTGGAAAAGATAGCTACAAATGGAAAATTGAAGGAACTGCTAATGCTCCAAAATCTGAAATAACTACTCTTGACGATAAAAAAGTAAACAGCACTTTTGCGGTTTCTAAAAATTGGATTTCCCTTTTAATTAAACCTGCAGATACTATCAAAGCTAACTTTACCCGTTTGACAGGATTTATAGAAAAACCGGAAAGTTTATCGGGAAAAGCGGTTTTTGCAAACGGAGATGAACTAGTTTGGACAGCTTTAAAAACAAGTGCATTTGTTGCTGTAAAAGATACTGTAAAACCAGAAAAACCAAATCCTGTTCTACCTGTAACTTACCCGAACGTGGCCTTTGGTGATGCTAAAAAACTAACGGCTCAGACCTTATTGTTTAAAAATGCTACAGTTTGGACAAATGAAAAAGAAGGTGTTTTAACCCAAACGGATGTTTTAATTAAAAACGGAAAAATTGCTGCTGTTGGTAAAAATCTTTCAGATGCATCTGCTAGTGTTATTGATGCCAAAGGCAAACATATTACCAGCGGAATTATCGATGAGCACTCGCATATCGCTATATCTAAGGGTGTAAACGAAATGGGGCACAACTCTACTGCCGAAGTTACAATTCAGGATGTTGTGAATTCTGAAGATATTAATATTTACAGGGATCTTGCCGGAGGGGTCACCATCTCTCAATTGTTACACGGATCTGCAAACCCTATTGGCGGACGTTCTGCAATTGTAAAATGGAAATGGGGAGCTTCTCCAGACGAAATGTTATACAAAAACCAACCCAAGTTTATCAAATTTGCTTTGGGAGAAAACGTAAAACAAGCCAATTGGGGAATTGATAATCCTACTCGTTTTCCTCAGACCAGAATGGGTGTTGAACAGGTTTTTACCGATTATTTTCAACGTGCAAAAGAATATGACGAAAGCTGGAAAAAATTCAACGCCGGATCGAAAAAAGGAAAAGCGCCAAGAGTTGATTTAGAACTACAGACTATTGCTGAAATCATCAATAAAGAACGTTTTATTACCTGTCACTCTTATGTAGAATCAGAGATTTTGATGCTTATGAATGTTACAGAGAAATTCAATTTTAAAGTAAACACTTTTACCCATATTCTTGAAGGTTATAAAGTAGCTGATAAAATGAAAGAACACGGAGTTGGAGCTTCGACTTTCTCTGACTGGTGGGCATATAAATTTGAAGTAAATGATGCAATTCCGTTCAACGGGCCAATTATGCACAACCAAGGATTGGTCGTAGCCTATAACTCTGATGATGCCGAAATGTCCAGAAGATTGAATCAGGAAGCTGCAAAAGCAGTAAAATACGGAAATATTTCCGAGGAAGATGCCTGGAAATTTGTAACGCTGAATCCTGCCAAATTATTACATATTGATGATAAAGTAGGAAGCCTTAAAGTAGGTAAAGATGCTGATGTTGTAATATGGAGCGAGAATCCTTTATCTATTTATGCTAAAGCCGAAAAAACAATTATTGAAGGTGTTGTTTATTTTGATATTGAAAAAGATGCCCAAAAACAATTGGCTATTACCAAAGAAAGAAGCTTGCTCATTGGGCAAATGCTACAAGAAAAAAACAAAGGCATGAGCACGCAACAACCTACAAAAAAGGAAAAAACAGAATATCACTGTGATACTTTAGAACAATAATTAAGGTGTTATAATTCGAAAAGATTAAAAAAAGACAATATGATACATAAAAACATCTATATAATGCTGCTCGCAGTTTGCGCTTCGGTACAAATAAAAGCACAACAAATACCGGCACCAAAACAAACTAAATCGGTTTTAATTTTAAATGCCACTGCACATTTAGGCAACGGAACTGTTATTGAAAATAGTGCAATTGGTTTTAAGGATGGGAAAATTACCTTAGTGGCCGATGCAACAACCATAAGACTTGCTGCCAATGCTTATGACACTACTATTGATGCCAGGGGAAAACATGTTTACCCGGGATTCATAGTTCCAAATGCAACACTGGGCTTGGTAGAAATTGACGCTGTAAAATCATCAGACGATCAGGAAGAAATTGGTAGTTTTAACCCAAATGTGAGAAGTATTATTGCTTATAATTCAGAATCGAAAGTAGTAGAAACCGTACGTCCAAATGGTATTTTAATTGCTCAGATTACACCACGTGGAGGAAGAATTTCAGGAACTTCTTCAGTAGTACAATTGGATGCATGGAGCTGGCAGGATGCAATCTTAAAAGAAAACGATGGAATTCATCTTAATTTTCCATCGAACTTTAAAAGATCAGGATCATGGTTTGAACCCGGAATAATCGAGGCAAATAAAGATTACCCTAAACAGGTTGAAGAAATCGCTGCGTTTCTAATCAATTCAAAAGCATACAATCAGGCTTCTTCCAAAGAAAGAAATGTAGTTTTAGAAGCTACAAAAGGTATTTTTGACGGAACTCAAACACTTTATATTCACGCCGACGAAGAAAAACAGATTGTAGATGCAATACAATTGGCCGTTGACAACCAGATCAAAAAGATTGTTATCGTTGGAGGATTCGAAGCTTATAAATCAGCAGATGTATTGCAAAAATACAATGTTGGTGTTTTACTAAGACGTGTTCACGATATGCCAACAAGTGACGACCAGGATGTAAATCTTCCCTACAAAATGGCTAAAATACTAACTGATAAAGGTATTGTGGTAGGCCTTGAAAACAGCGGCGATCACGAACGTATGAGTGTAAGAAACCTTCCGTTCCTTGCAGGAACCTGTGCAGCTTTTGGTCTTGACAAAGAAAAAGCACTACAGCTTATTACTTCAAATACAGCAAAATTATTAGGTATCGATGCTACTTGCGGTACACTGGAAACAGGCAAAGACGCTACATTATTTATCTCTGATGGTGATGCACTGGATATGAGAACAAATAAATTAACGAGCGCCTTTATTCAGGGAAGATCAATTAATTTAGAAACTTTTCAAACCAAACTCAGCGATAAATTCAAAGCGAAATACAACCAGAAATAAGTAAATTCTTTTCTATAAAAAAGGCATCATTTGAGAAATTCATTTGATGCCTTTTTTATTTAAAATTATCACCATTCTGATCAAATCTTTAAATAGTTGAACATAATTACTCTTAAATTTAAAATTATTCTTTCATTTTTCTGTTAATAAAATCTTCCCCGAGGCAAATTTTGATGTTTCTCATTAATAAATTATAAATTTTAAGTTCATTTTAACAAATACACGCAAAATACAGGGGGTTAAATTCTAAAATTAACAAAAATTAAACATCTGACTCTATTTTTCATAGGGGTGTCAATTGATTTTATACTTTTATAAAAAATTTAAAACTAAATAACTATGCGAAAAATTATTTTAAGTGTGATCCTTATCACTATTTTGGTACTAACCTTTATATCCAACTTTATCCTGTCTGATAATCCTATTCCGGCAGAGGCTGTAAAGTTTGACACAGGAGATACAGCTTGGATGATCGTAGCAACTGCGTTTGTATTGCTTATGACACCAGGACTAGGATTTTTCTACGGAGGAATGGTAGGTAAGAAAAACGTTATCAGTACAATGCTTCAAAGTTTCATGGCAATGGTAATTGTTACTATTTTATGGGTTGTTGTTGCTTTCGGATTGGCTTTTGGTCCTACTATTGGAGGAATCATCGGAAATCCATCTACTAATTTATTCTTTGAAGGTGTTGGCACTAACACTGCATGGAGTCTTGCCCCAACTATTCCCTTTATGTTATTTGCATTGTTTCAGGCAAAATTTGCCATCATCACACCTGCATTAATCACTGGTGCATTTGCAGAGCGTGTACGTTTCTGGGCATACTTATTATTCATGGTTTTATTTATCTTACTTATATATGCTCCTTTAGCACACATGACCTGGCATCCCGATGGAGTTTTCTTTAAAATGGGAGTATTAGACTTTGCCGGAGGAACAGTTGTGCATATGAGTGCTGGCTGGGCTGCATTGGCCGGAGCAATCTTCTTAGGAAAAAGAAAAATTCAAAAAGTGAATCCTGCCAGAATTACTTATGTATTATTAGGTACAGGTTTACTTTGGTTCGGATGGTTTGGTTTCAACGCAGGTTCTGCACTTGGAGCAAACGGCTTGGCTGTACAGGCTTTAGGAACTACAACTGTTGCAGCTGCTGCAGCTGCTATGGCATGGGTTTTCCTTGATAAAATCATCGGACATAAATTATCTGCACTTGGTGCATGTATCGGAGCTGTGGTAGGCCTTGTTGCTATTACACCTGCCGCAGGTTTCGTTAGTATTCCTCACGCAATTTTCATCGGAGCTTTCTCTGCAATTGTTAGTAACCTAGTAGTGAGTAAATTCCCTAAAGGTAAAATTGATGATGCATTAGATGTTTTTGCTTGCCACGGTGTTGGTGGTATGGTAGGAATGCTATTAACAGGAGTTTTTGCTTCTAAAGCAATTAATCCTGCTGTTGGAGATAATCAAGGTTTGATTTTCGGAACTCCAACTTTATTCATCAACCAGTTAACTGCTCTGGTAATCGTTTCAATCTTCGCTTTCGTAGGTTCTTACATCTTGTTCTTTGTTGTAAATAAAATTACACCTCTAAGAGTTACTGAAGAAAAAGAAGAATTAGGATTAGACATCTCTCAACACGGAGAATTTTTATAAAAAAACAAACCAAAACCAAAACCTAGCCAAAATTGAAAAAGCACTCTGAGTCTGACTTAGAGTGCTTTTTGCTTTTAAGCATTTCTTTAGATTAAGGAGATAGAAGAAAGAAAATTGAACATAGATTGTAGAATGTATATCTGCGATTGTGGATTTACAGTATACATAAAAAAGCACTCTAAGTTTTTTTACCCAGAGTGCTTTTTATTTTGAATTAATTCAACCTTGTCATTATAATTTCAGATCTATCTTCTATATTCTAAAAAACAAATTCTATTTAAAATTCCCAATTCCTTCTTTGAGCCAATGCAAATATTCATCAGCATTTACATAACTAATAGTTGGTTTTGAAGTGTTTAAATTCTTGCCTTCTAAATCAGTGATAATGTATAATGGCTGTGTATTGGTTTTATATTTTGAGATCATAAAATCAGTCCATTTATCACCAACAGTAATGATTTTATCTCCGGATGTTGTTACAAATTGTTCTTCTTTTGGCAACTCGCGTTTATCATCTACATAAAGGGAGATCAAAACAACATCATTTTTAAGAATAGGTAAAATAGTTGGCTCAGACCAAACATTGTTTTCCATTTTTCTACAATTCACACAAGCATAGCCGGTGAAATCAAGCATAATTGGTTTGTTGATTGATTTTGCATAAGCCAGTCCATCTTCATAATCATGGAAAACCATAATACCATGCGGTCCTAATTCAGCCCCATCAGGCAATCCTTTTATAGACTCGGCAGTTCCGCCTGAATTACCAGAACCTCCTACTCCAAACGGACTTTCGCTATATTGCGGTGGTGGTGGGAAAGCGCTGATCAATTTTAATGGTGCTCCCCAAAGACCCGGAATTAAATATACTGTAAATACTAATGTAAGTAATCCTAAATACAATCTTCCAACCGAAATATGTTGTAGGGGACTATCGTGAGGCAAAGTAATTTTTCCAAATAAATATAAAGTCAAGGCTGCAAAAATGGCAATCCAGATTGCGATAAAAACTTCCCTTTCTAATAAATGCAACTGCAAAACTAAATCGGCATTTGATAAAAATTTAAATGCTAAGGCCAATTCTAAGAATCCTAAAACTACTTTTACAGTATTGAGCCATCCGCCGGATTTTGGCAGAGAATTCAACCAACCCGGAAACATTGCAAACAACATAAAGGGTAAAGCCAATGCTAAAGAAAATCCTAACATCCCTACAACGGGAGCAATTCCTCCGTTTGAAGCTGCTTCAACCAATAATGTCCCTACAATTGGCCCTGTACAAGAAAATGATACAATTGCCAAGGCCAAAGCCATAAACAATATTCCGATTATTCCGCCTCTGTCTGCTTGCTGATCTACTTTATTTCCCCATGAATTTGGCAGCATAATTTCGAAAGCCCCCAAAAATGAAGTAGCAAAAATGATCAATATAATAAAGAAGATTAAGTTAAACCAAACATCTGTAGATAAAGCATTTAATGCATCTGCACCAAATATTTTAGTTACAATTAATCCTAAAATAACATAAATAGCAATAATGGAAAGTCCGTAAAAAATAGCGTTTCTGATTCCCTTTGCCCTGCTTTTACTTTGTTTGGTAAAAAAACTTACCGTCATTGGAATCATTGGGAAAACACAAGGTGTGAGCAAGGCTGCAAATCCTGATATAAAAGCAATAAAAAAGATAGACCATAAACTTCTTGCCGGAGCTGGCCCGGGAACATCTTCTTTGGCAGAAGAAGCATCATCAACAGCCACTTTAGCAGTTTCGGTTTTCTGCGGTTCAATTGTAGGCTTTACTGTATCAACAGCTAGACCTTCTACTTTAGTTTCATCTTTTTTTACTTCTGCCACACTGGCAACTGCATCCATTTTAAATGTTGAGGGAATTGCAATGGAGAATTTTTTATTGGAATTGATACAAACTTCTTTACAAACCTGAAAATCAAACTCAACATCAACGGTTTTTAAATTCGGATTTATGATGGTGATTTCCTGTTCGATATGTGCCTTACCTTCAAAGAAAGTTTCGTTTACTCCAAAAACATCATTAAAAGCTGTTCTTGTTTTACCTTCTTTAGCCTTGCCAACTAAAGTATAGTTCCCTTTTTGATTTTTAAATGCAATCTCCAGCGCAAGAGGCCCACCCTCCGGCGTGAATTGCGAATACATATGCCAGTCTTTTTCAATTGTTCCATCAAAAATTAAAACGGCGTTATTTCCTGATTTTTTTTCAATTTTAGAAGTCCATTTTACCGGTTCCAGGATTTGCGCATTTCCTTTTGCAAAAGCAAAAAACAGGAAAAATATGATGATTTTATTCCAAACACTTTTCGACATTATCGTTTGATGGTATTGATTAAAGTTCATTATCTAATTCTATTTTAAGTATTTTATTTGTGGCATTTTCAATTTTAAAACGTTCATCCTGTCTGATTCCAACAACCCATACAATCTGATTATCTGAAGACAAAATCCACGTTTTTTCTTTTTCGATCAGCGATAATTTCTCATCTTTAAAAAGCTTACTTACTTTTTTCGACTTTCCGTTCATCCCAAAAGGTTGAAAAATATCTCCCTGATTCCATTTACGTAAAACAAGAGGAAACTGGATTTTTTCAGCGTCCACAAAGATAGCTTTATTTGAATCTATTGTTATGTGACTAACGTTACAAAGCTTTAATTTTAAGGGAAAATTAACTTCTTTATCGTTTGCAAAAATTTCAAATTCTTCCTTTTCTGACATTTCAGAAATAGGTGATAAAATCAACGTATCTCTGTTTTTTAGTAAGCGAAATTCTGCCGAAAGCACTTGTTTTCCGGATTGCCCATCAACCAAATCATAAATATCATTCCAGGCCAAAAAACCAAATTCGTTCAGCCACTGGTATAAATACGATTTATAATTGGGTAATTTTTTAAGCTGATTTAGATCAAAATGAATATCGTCACCCTGCTCTTTGGCAATTTGCTGATAAATCATAATCGAAGCATCTTCAACCATTTCCTGCGACTGCTGCAAATAGGATTGTGTTTTCTGAAAAGCATTCAAAAAATTAGGGTTGATTTCCTTGAGCATCGGCACCAAATCGTGGCGAATCTTATTTCGAAGATATTTATTTGATGCATTACTACTGTCTTCCCGCCATTCTATATTATTATCTTCAGCATATTTCAGGATCTCTTCTCTGGAAAAAGGCAAAAGCGGACGAATAATACGATCGTTTTGTTGGGGAATTCCGGTTAAGCCTTCTAATCCTGTGCCGCGGGTAAGATTGATAATAAAGGTTTCCAGATTATCATCGGCATGATGTGCCGTTAAGATATAATCGAAATTCTCTTTTTCTAAAAGTTCATAGAACCAACTGTAACGCAATTCACGTGCTGCAACTTGTGTCGACAATTTATAATCTTTAGCAAAAGCCTCGGTATCAAACTGTGTGGTATAAATAGGAATATTGTTCTGATCACAATAGGCCTGAATAAAACTCTGATCGCCAAAACTTTCTAATCCACGAAGCTGAAAATTACAATGTAAAACCGCAATTTCATACGGCAATTGCTTGAGTAAATAAAATAAAACCATACTATCCAATCCTCCGCTAACAGCAAGAAAAAGTTTTTTATCTCCCAGAAATGGAAATCTTGAAATGATATGATTTTGAAATTTTGAAAACATTCGATAAATGTAAAAAATTAAATTCGATCTATTTTTAAATGAATTGTTAAGCGTATGTTTTTTGCCACGAATTGCATGAATTAGCACGAATTATTTCTTTTCTGCCACACATCAAAAAGATTAGCACAGATTCTCTATATGGACTCAAGCAGATTTAAAAAGATTTAAAGGTAGATTAATTTTACAAAAATCTAAATTAAACCTGTTTTGATCTGCTCCCAATAGTTATGGACTGCATGAAAAAAAATCATTTTAACCCTTTAATCTCTGGCTAACTTTTACTTCAAAACTTCGTGCATCGCTTTCGCCTTCAACAAACATTCTTCGTATTCGTTTTCCGGAATTGATTGTGCTGTAATGGCACTTCCCACAGAAAATGAAACGTATTTATTTTCCTGGTTGTACAAAATACTTCTAATTACAACATTAAAATCAAAATCGCCTTCAGGGGTAAAATACCCTATCGATCCGCTATACAAACCTCGTTTGGTTTCTTCGAGATTTTCGATAATATTCATAACCGAAATCTTTGGAGCGCCCGTCATACTTCCCATTGGAAAAGTAGTTCTTAAAACATCTATTGGCGAATATTGAGGATCTAGTTTTGAAGTTATCGTGGAAATCATTTGATGCACTTGCAAAAACGAATAGATTTTACAAAGTTCTACCACCTCAACGGAGCCTCTTTGAGCTGTGTGTGATAGATCATTGCGCACTAAATCTGTAATCATGATATTCTCGGCACGCTCTTTTGAGTCTGACTCCAGAAACTGTTTTGATCTTTCGTCTTGGACAGGATCTGTAAATCGTTTCGAGGTTCCTTTTATGGGTTGGGAAATCAAGGTATCTCCTACTCGTTTTAAATATCTTTCAGGCGAGGCAGAAAGTAAAAATTGTTTGTAATTTTTAAAGAAAACCGAAAATGGCGCCTGTGATATTTTATTTAGTTTCTGAAATTTTTCAAGCGGATTTATAATCGCGTTTTCAGCATAAAATTCCATACAAAAATTCGCTTCGTACATATCTCCCTTATGAATATGGTCGAGCATTTTTGTTACTTTTTCGACATAAGATTCTTTTGAAATTCTTTGTTTCACTTCACCGCCCGTTTCAACTCCGCTTAGGGTGATAAAAGAATCATTTTGAGTTTGAACAATTTCTTGAAAATCATCTTCAAGCTCATCATCACAAAGTAATAAATATTGAATTTCAAGCTGATTTCCTTTCAATAAAAAAATCTTTTTGGGTTGAAAGAAAAACAGATCCGGAAAATTTAAACCATCAAAATTGGAAGATTTTAACTCTTCAAGATCATTCTTTAAATCATAGGTAAGATAACCAAAAAGCCAGTCTTTGGTCGTTTGCTGATATTGTTTTAAATCGTCGAAAGCGTTATGAAAATCAGTTTTTAAAGACGTAAAAGCATCCACAGCCAACACGCAATCAAAACTGGAATATTCTTGCGGATAAGAATTGCTATCCAAAAAAACTACTTCGCGAAATTGTTGCGACCAGCTTAAAAGTTGTTGTTTAAAGTGCCCTGGATTTGAAATATGTTTATGAATGGAAACTCTCAAAAAAGTATAATTTTTAGATTTCAAAATTACGACAAAAAAAATCCTTCAATAAAATAATACTCAAAAAATATTGGCACACTTTTTAGTACACCGAATTAAGACTTATTAACTAAACAGATTTTTAACATAAAATCAAAATTAATAATTCTAAAAAACATTATTTATTAATAAAATTTTAAAACCTTTATGAAAACAATTGCAAAATTATCATTGACCTCTGTAGTAATCATTGCATTACTATTTTCTTGTAAGAAAGCTGATAACTCTTCGTATGGAGAATCAGCCGATATGAGTGTTTCAGCAGATAGCACTGCTGTTTCATCGTCGGCGGCGGTAGTCGATAAAAACAGTAAGCAAAAATTTATTCGAACTGCCGATATTAAATTCAAGGTAAAGAATGTCGTCAAGTCTACCTATGCAATTGAAAACGCAACTCAAAAATTTGGAGGTTTTGTAACTTATACCAATTTACAAAGTAATATTCACGATCAAATTAAAACCAAAATCAGTCAGGATAGTACCCTTGAAACCACCAAATACACGGTCGAGAATAACATTACGATTCGCGTTCCTAACACCCAGCTTGATACTGTTATAAAAACTATTGCCAAACAGATTGATTTTCTTGACTTTAGAGTCATCAAAGCCGATGATGTGTCGTTGAAATTATTATCGAATCAGCTTTCGCAAAAAAGAAGCGCTTCAACCGAAAAAAGAGTTGAAAATGCAATTGATGCTAAAGGCAAAAAACTAAATGATGTTATTGAAGCCGAAAATACCCTGGCCAACCAAAAAGAAGCTAGCGATAGCAGAATTATTGATAATTTATCTCTAAAAGATCAGGTTAATTTTAGCACTATTACTTTGCAGCTTTATCAAAATGAAACCATTAGACAAGAGACAATGGCAAGTGAGAAAAACAGCAATGCTTACAAGCCAAATTTAAGCCTGCAGATTCTTGATTCGCTTAAAAATGGCTGGTATATTCTCGAATCAGTTTTTGTTTTCTTAATTAATCTTTGGCCATTTATTTTAATTGGTTTAGGCGGATTTTTTCTTTACAAAAAATACGCAAAGAAATAAGAAAAGTGTTAATAAATTAGCGATTTGATAATGAAAAATTCGCTATATTTGATATAGCATTAAATTAAATACAATTTACAGTTATAATGATTATTGAATCCTCAATAAAATAACAATAAAAACAGATTTTCATTTTATTAAGGAATTCAGATTTAAGATGTTTATCAGCAATTAAATTATATATTTTAACCTTATTAAATCTAGTATTATGAAAATCGCTACCATTATTGTCCGCGTTTTAATTGGTCTTTTGTTGCTTTTTGCTTCTATAAGTTATTTCTTTCATCTAGCACCTGAACCGGAAACAACAGGAAACTTTAAAGCTTTTAATGTTGGTTTAATGGCCTCAACCTATATTATGCCTTTAGCAAAGTCGATTGAATTGCTTTGCGGAATTGCTTTTGTAACGGGGCGTTATGTAACACTGGCCAATATTTTGATCTTACCCATTACGGTAAACATTTTGTTTATCAATTATTTTTTAGCCCCTGAGGGTTTACCAATTGCGGTTTTATTGTTCCTGGCTAACTTATTTTTGATCTACAGATATTGGGATAATTATAAATCAGTTTTTACCAGATAATCCAGTTTACTTTTAAAACAAACAAACAAACCCGATACTTTTTTGAGTACCGGGTTTCTTATTTAATAAAGACTCAACGTTATAATCTCTATTAATTTGTCTTATTGTGTTCTGTCCAAACCAGATCAGTGACCTTATATCCAATTTCCTGAGCCTTGATAAGGTAATCCGCTTTTATACTCTCTGGCATAGTGGTTTCTCGAGAGAGTATCCACATGTATTTTAAGTTTTCACCTGCAACAAGTGCGTACTTGTAATTTTCATCAACAGCAATTACATTATATCCTGCATAAAAAGGACCAAAAAATGAGACCTTAAGCATACCAATATTGTCTTTTTTGACAAACTTGGCCTTTCCTATGCTTTCTTCCCATTTGTCTTTTTTGACATTATAGCCCTTATTATCTACTCTTATCGTTCCGTTATCGTTTAGAGAATATTCCGCCGTGACGTTGTTCAGATCTTTTTCATACTTAAAATCCAGCCTGGCTATTTCGTACCATTTTCCTAAATATTTCGATTTATCAAAATTAGTTACTGCTTTTGCCTTTTGCGGAATTTTTGCTCCACAGGAATAAAGTGCAAGTGCTACTCCTGCCCCCAGGATAACCGGAGCTATATATCTATTTCTCATAACATTATCTTTTAGACCTGTAAAGATAAGCCGAAATCAAAACAATTGTTTTACAGAATTATAATTGCTTTTTACATTTTTACAAACCTTTAAATAAATCTATCATAAAACAAAACCGCCAGTTCCCAAGAAGCTGGCGGTTTAAATATAATTTAACGCAGATTATACGTGTAAAGCTCTATTATCTGTAGCGGCCAATGCTGCTTCTTTTACTGCTTCGGCAAAAGTTGGATGCGCATGGCTCATTCTTGAAATATCTTCAGCAGAAGCTTTGAACTCCATTGCTGTAACTGCCTCAGCAATTAAATCTGCTGTACGCGCTCCAATCATGTGAACTCCCAAAACCTCATCTGTTTTAGCATCAGCGATGATTTTCACAAATCCGTCAAGATCTCCACTTGCTCTTGCACGACCTAATGCTTTGAAAGGAAAACTTCCTACCTTGTATTGAGTTCCTGAAGCTTTAACCTGCTCTTCAGTTTGTCCAACTGCAGCAACTTCCGGCCAAGTGTATACTACACCAGGAATTAAGTTATAATCGATATGTGGTTTTTGACCCGCTAAGATTTCAGCAACCATAGTTCCTTCTTCTTCTGCTTTATGTGCCAGCATTGCTCCACGAACAACATCGCCAATTGCATAAATATTTGGAACATTAGTCTGTAAATGATCGTTTACTTCTACTTGTCCTCTATCTGAAATTTTTACTCCTGCTTTATCAGCGTTTAATCCGTCTGTGTAAGGACGACGACCAACAGAAACTAATGAATAATCTCCTTCAAGAGTGATTGTTTCTCCTTTTGCATTTTCAGCCTGAACAACAACCGCATCACCGTTTCTTTCCACTGATTTTACCTTGTGAGAAACATAGAATTTCATTCCTTGTTTTTTCAATACCTTAGTCAATTCTTTAGACAATGAACTATCCATTCCAGGAATGATTCTGTCCATGAACTCCACTACAGAAACCTGAGCCCCTAAACGAAGGTAAACTTGTCCTAGCTCGATTCCGATAACTCCACCACCAATGATTACTAAATGTTTTGGAACTTCTTTTAAAGCCAAAGCCTCAGTGGAGGTGATAATTCTTTCTTTGTCGATTTTGATAAATGGCAAAGAAGATGGTTTTGAACCTGTAGCAATTACAGCGTATTTAGTCTCGATAGTTTCTGATGTTCCGTCAGCTTTAGCAACTGCAATGTGCGTTGCGTCTACAAAAGAACCTAAACCATTGAAAACAGTGATTTTATTTTTATCCATCAAGTAGTTGATTCCACCTACGGTTTGATCTACAACGGCTTGTTTACGCGCGATCATTTTCTCTAAATTGATTTTTACATCACCGGAAACTTCAATTCCGTGATCTGCAAAATGTGCAATTTCGGCATAATGATGAGAAGAAGATAATAATGCTTTTGAAGGAATACAACCTACGTTAAGGCAGGTTCCCCCAAGAGAGTTATACTTTTCTACAATTGCTGTTTTGAAACCTAATTGTGCGCAACGAATTGCTGATACATATCCGCCAGGACCTGAACCTATAATGACTACGTCAAATGAACTCATAGTTTGTAAATTTTATTTTTAGCGATACAAAATTAAGCAATAAAGTTTTGTTTAAAGTTTAAATCTCAATGTTTTTTGCGTGAAATTTTGGGTTGAGAATTTGCCCGCAATGACGCCAAGATGCAAAAGTTTTTTTTGGATTGGACATTTTATCGTAAAGCTTACAAAGATCTGGAGAGGTTGGCAAAACTGAGTCTGGACTTTTTCTGCCAAAGTAAAGAACCCAAAGTAAAGCAAGATCAAACACGAAACAAAAACATTTGAGGCTTCTAAAACCCGATGATGGTAGAATTTTTTACCTCACTAATCATAAACATGCTTTGGGTACTTCCAATATGCTGTAAAGAGGTTAGTTTGGTGACCAGAAATTCCCTGTATTCTTCCATGTCTTTTACTAAGACTTTCAAAATATAATCGTAATCACCACTCACGTGGTGACATTCTAAAACTTCATGGAGTTTGATGACTTCACTTTCGAATTTGGTTAGAAATTCTTTGGTGTGCTGAATGAGTTTTAGATGACAGAAAACCACAAATCCTTTATCTATTTTGGTTTTATCTACTAATGCTACATAATTTTTTATTATACCTTCCCGCTCTAACTTTTTAATTCTTTCATAAACAGCCGTAACCGATAGATTGAGTTTTAAGGACAATTCTTTAGTTGTCTTTTTACTATCGCTTTGCAGTAAGACCAGGAGTTTTTTATCGGTGGGGTCTAATATCATAGTCTTTTTTTTGCTTATCCTTTTTTTGTGCAGGTGAAAGAAAATCTAATGAGTTATACTTTCGGAATCAAATTTAGATTAAAAATCTCTATAAATCTACATTTATAGTTTTAAAACCTAATTATAAGCTATATAGTTGATTATTTTTCACAATAAACGTTATTTTGAATAGAATTTATTTTGAAAATAAGTGCTCCTGACCTGATAGAAGTGGAAATCATTTTGCGTGGGGCTTCCATGCAAAAGATTACTTTGCCGGTTCGCTGTTGCTCGCCCAGAACAGATACCAGAAAATAGGTCCTGAAAATTGCAATGATAATGATAAAAAACAATAAAATATCAACTCAACAACTATTATGGAAAATTTTAACCCAGCAGACAAAATTCAGGATCTGCAATACTTTGGCGAATTTGGAGGGGTGAATCCTTCTATATCTGATTCTTCGACTTATACTTTTCTTTCGGCCAAAACCATGTTCGATACTTTTGAGGGGAATATGGAAGGATGTTATTTGTATTCTCGCCATTCCTCGCCGAGTAACTTATATCTGGATCAGGCTTTGGCAGCAATGGAAGGCACCGAAACGGCAAATGTTTCAGCCTCAGGGATGGGCGCGATCACCCCTACTCTATTACAGCTTTGTGGTGCGGGAGATCACATCGTATCGAGCAGAACAATTTATGGTGGTACGTATGCTTTTTTAAAGAATTTCACGCCTCGCTTCGGGATTGAAACGAGTTTTGTAGACATCACAAAACTCGATGTTGTAGAAGCTGCAATTAGTACAAAAACTAAAGTTTTGTATTGCGAGACTGTTAGTAATCCGTTACTCGAAGTGGCTGACATTGCCGGCTTGGCAAAGATTGCTAAAAAGCATAATTTGAAACTGGTGGTCGATAACACCTTCTCGCCATTGTCTGTTTCTCCTGCTAAATTAGGAGCGGATATTGTCATTCACAGTTTGACCAAATACATTAACGGAAGTAGCGATACAGTTGGTGGGGTGACTTGCGCATCAAAGGAATTTATCAATTCACTTAAAAATGTAAATTCCGGAGCAAGTATGCTTCTGGGACCAACTATGGATAGTTTACGATCGGCCTCTGTGATGAAAAATCTGCGCACCCTTCATATCCGTATCAAACAGCACAGTCATAACGCGCATGTTCTGGCGGATAAATTCGAAAAAGACGGACTTAAAACGGTTTATCCGGGATTAAAAAGTCATCCAAGCCATGAATTATACAAAACGATGATTAATCCCGAGTATGGTTTTGGAGGAATGATGACAATTGATGTTGGTACTTTGGCTAAAGCCAATGAATTAATGGAATTAATGCAAGCCAGAAACCTAGGTTATCTCGCGGTCAGTTTAGGTTTTTATAAAACACTATTCAGCGCGCCTGGAACCTCGACCTCTAGTGAGATTCCTCTAGAGGAACAACATGAAATGGGATTAACCGATGGCTTGATTCGTTTTTCAATTGGGCTGGATAACGATATTGAACGTACATATGAAATGATGAAGGCCTGTATGGTGGAGCTTGGGGTTTTATAGGGGGGATTTCGCAGAGATTTACCAAGATTATTTCATGTAGATTTTATTTAGCTAAAAAATCAAAAATTAAATTTGATTTAATCTGCATAATGCTACGTGAAAAAAAATATTTTTTAATCCATTATTGGCAATGAAAAATAAAAGCCGTTCTGAGAATTACTTTTCAGAACGGCTTTTTCTATTTGTACTTTACAAGCATCTATGCTTCTGCAGGGAAATTAAGTTTACTGTTTTTTCTACTATAGGTAAAGTAAATCACAAGCCCGATGAGCAACCAGATGGTGAAATAAATCCAGTTCCAAACGCTTAGCTCAGCCATCATGTAAAGACAACATATAAGCCCTAAAAGGGGAATTAAAGACAAGTTTTTTCTGAATGCCCAAATGGATAATCCTACCAAAACAAATAAGAAAATCCACATTGGGATTTTGTGTTTAAATAAACTAAAACCTGATTCGTATTTTAAAGAATCGTTAATAGGCAATCCTTTTACAACCTGAGCATATTTGGCATCGTTGTCCTGATACTGACTCAATAAATGTTCTAAATCGGTCGTTTTTGCAGTTTTATTATCTATATCGATACTTTGTAAATAATTGAAAACTTTTGCTGATTGTTCTTTATCCAAAGAGGTAATAATTGTGGTTGCATCGTTTGTTTGCGCATCATTATTAATAAAAGCCATTGTAGCTTTACTGTTAAATGCGAAAGCATAATACAATCCGGCGATCATTAAAACAGGCAAAATAAATTTTGAATTGATATAAGGTGTTTTGAATTTACCTCTTGGAATCTCTGGTTTGTTTTGTAAAACCAAAACTCCTGCGCAAACCAGTACAAAGGCAAATAATGTCCCAATACTACATAAATCGGTAACCATGGTAAGATTCAAAAACAAGGCCGGTACTGCCACTACAAAACCAGTTACAATTGTTGCAAATGATGGTGTTTTGAATTTTGGGTGCACGGTAGAGAATTTCTTTGGCAATAAACCATCACGGCTCATACTCATCCAGATACGAGGCTGCCCCATCTGAAAAACCAAAAGAACGCTCGCCATAGCCACTACAGCACTAACGGCTATAATTCCTGACATCCATTTTAGGTTTAGTTTATCGAAAACAAACGCCAGAGGATCTCCAACATTTAATTCGTTATAGCGTACCATCCCGGTTAAAACCAGAGCAATAGCAATATATAAGATCGTACAAATAATGATCGCCCACATCATACCACGTGGTAAATCACGTTGCGGATTTTTACATTCTTCGGCAGTTGTTGAAATAGCATCAAAACCAATATAAGCAAAGAAAACAGCCGAAACTCCTTTTAAAACTCCACTTACTCCATTTGGCGCAAAAGGATCCCAATTGGCTGTATCTACATAAAACACACCAACGGCAATTACTAAAAGTACTATGCAAAGCTTTACAATCACCATTAAGTTACTCGCGTTACGAGATTCCTTCATACCTCTATAGACCAAGGCCGTAATTAAAACAATGATAAACAATGCTGGTAAATCAGCCACGAAATGAAAAGAACCAATAGTTGGCGCTGTTGTCCAGGCAGTATGTGCTGTCTGTAATGAAGCGCTTAAATTATCAAAAGATTTCCCGCTTTGCATCAGAGCTTCTGCATCTGCAAAACCAGTTGAAGCCGTGAGATAATCCATCTGTATCCATTGCGGGAGATGAATTCCCCCACTCTGGAGAAGTCCGGTAAAATAATCACTCCACGATATGGCGACCGTTATATTTCCCACGGCATATTCCATGATTAGAGCCCAGCCAATTATCCATGCGATTAATTCTCCAAAAGCAACATATGAGTAGGTATAGGCACTTCCTGAAACAGGAACCATTGAGGCGAATTCAGCGTATGCAAAAGCCGCAAAACTACAGGCCAATGCAGTAAATAAAAATAAAAAGATTACCGCCGGACCGCCATCTGCGCTGGCTTTTCCGATAGTACTAAAAATTCCTGCCCCTACAATAGCAGCAATCCCAAAAGCAGTTAGATCTTTGGTCGTTAAATGTTTTCCTAATGCATTATGACCGTCTGCTTCGTTTTTTGCAACTTGTTTCAGAATATCTTGTACCGTTTTTTTTCGGAATAAACCTGATAATGCCATATATGGTTTTGCTTTTAAAATTAATTTAACTCGGTCTTTGCGGTTTTATTTTGCAAATAATGCAAAAAATATCCTGATTTCAAATATATAAAACCATTTTGTTTTATTGTGAATTATTTTTTTGCCAGAGATTAGAATCATTTAGGGAGCATATTTTAATTAATTTAATCTGCTAACCTCTGGCAAAAGTTTTACATCTTGGCGAACTCTCTGCACTTAAACCTCTCACTTCAGAGAGCTTCTTAAAATACTTACCGGATGCTGCGCTTCTCTGCTTGTACCGTCAAAAATTTGATGGCGACAGCTGGTTCCCGCCGCGGCAATTTTTACGTCTTGACCAGTAGCGCGAACCTTTGGAAATAGCGTATCTTCCCCCATTTGCATACTTACCTTGTAATGTTCTTTTTCATAACCAAAAGATCCCGCCATTCCACAACATCCCGAATTGTAAATCGTAACAGTATTATTGGTTGGTAAATTTAGCATTGCGAAAGTTGCTTCAACAGAACTCAATGATTTCTGATGGCAATGTCCGTGAATTTTGATCTCTTTTTTTTCTTCTGAGAAAGAATCCGGTTTTATTTTTCCCTCGATGATTTCTTTTTTAAAGAATTCTTCGATCGTAAAAGCGCTTTGAGCAACTTTTTCAGCCGCTTCTTTATTATCTGCCAAACGCAAATATTCGTCTCTAAAAGTCAAAATTGCCGAAGGTTCTATCCCAATTAAAGGCACTTTTGCCGAAATTAGATCTTTAAAAATATTGATATTGATATTGGCAATCTTCTTGGCTTCTTCCAGAAATCCTTTCGATAAATAAGTCCTTCCGCTTTCTTCATGGTTCACGACCAAAACTTGGTAACCTAATTTGGTCAATAGTTCGAAAGCATCAATCCCGATATTCACATCATAATAATTGGTAAATTCATCATTAAACAAGTACACTTGTCCATTAGGGAAATTATTTTGCTCTGGTTTATGATTCTCGTACCATTTCTTGAAAGTCTTTCTCGCCAAAAGCGGTACTTGTCTTTGCGGCGCAATTCCCATGCTTTTCTTTACAAGGGACTGATTGGAAATGAAATTGGTAATCAAGGGAAACTTACTTCCCATTTTATTTAGTTTTGCGTTATGGGCAAAAATCTTATTTCGGGTCGAGAACCCGTTTGCTTTTTGGTATTGGTATAGAAATTCCGCCTTTAGGGTTGCCACATCCACATTACTGGGACATTCACTCGCACAGGCTTTACAGCTCACACACAACTCAAAAACTTCGTAAAGTTCTTTCTGGTCGAATTTATTTTCTTTCTCAGAATAGGTCAAATATTCGCGCAATGCATTGGCTCTGGCGCGCGTGGTTTCTTTTTCGTTTTTAGTGGCGCGATAACTCGGGCACATCGCTCCTCCCGCCGATGGCAATTTTCTGCAATCTCCCGATCCGTTGCATTTTTCGGCAGCGCGCAAAATTCCTAAACTGTCTGAGAAATCCTGAAATGTTTTAATATCGGGCTCTACCCTTCCTGAAACCACACGATGGTTTTCATCCATTTTCAAGGCGTTTACAATCTTGCCAATATTGAAAACCGAATTCGGGTCAAAGGCCAATTTGATTCTTTTGAGCAATTCGTAATTAGTCTGACCAATCATAAAGGGAATAAATTCTCCGCGCACAATTCCATCCCCGTGTTCCCCACTCAACGAACCTCTGTATTTTTTGACCAAAATCGCCACATCGGTTGCAATGGTTCTAAAGAGTTTTAAGTCAGATGTTTTCTTCAAATTCAAAACCGGACGCAAATGCAGTTCTCCCGCCCCAGCATGCGCGTAGTAAATGGCGCCTTGCCCGTGACGCAGCATCATGGCTGAAAACTCCGCAATATAAGCCGGTAAATCACTCAGCTCAACTGCTGTATCTTCTATAGAATCAGCTGCTTTATCATCCCCCACAATACTTCCTAAAAGTCCAAGGCCGGCTTTTCTAAGTTCGTTTACTTTTTCGATATCCGCGCCGTAAATCTTTACAAGGGCATAACCAAAGTTATTTTTCTCCAAATCAGCTACCAAAGCATTCGCTTGCCTTTCGGCATCTTGCGGATCGTGCGAAGCCACTTCAAACATCATAATCGCTTTTGGTTCTCCAACCAAAAAGAATCTGTTTTTAATGTGTTCTCGACTTGTTTTGGTACAATCTAAAATCGTATCATCAATCATCTCGCAAGTATACAAATGATGTTTCATCGCTACCACAACAGATTCCAGCGACTGCTGAATGCTATGATAATGCGCCACTACCATAATATTATTAGCCGGCGGTAAATCATCAACTTTTAAGGTAATTTCGGTTGTAAATACTAAAGTTCCTTCGCTTCCGCAAAGTAATTTCCCAACATTTATTGTCGGTTCCGTTCCTCCAAATAAATCCGATTTCAGTAAAATATCAACCGCGTAACCCGTATTTCGCCTGTGAATTTCCGGTTTTGGAAACTCTTTTATAATTTCGTCCTGCGTTGCTTTAAGAGAAAGTTCATCATAAAGACTTTTATATATTTTATTTTCTAAAGTATCACCTTTGGTTTTCTCGATAAATTCAGCCGAAGTCAGTTCATTAAAAACTACCTGAGATCCATCGCTCAAAAGTCCTTTGATCTCTACAATTTTATCGCGTGTAACACCATATCTGATCGATGTTGTCCCCGATGAATTATTCCCAACCATTCCCCCAATCATACAACGGTTTGTAGTCGAAGTATTAGGACCAAAAAA
This sequence comes from Flavobacterium sp. CSZ, assembly GCF_015350725.1. Classification (NCBI taxonomy): domain Bacteria; kingdom Pseudomonadati; phylum Bacteroidota; class Flavobacteriia; order Flavobacteriales; family Flavobacteriaceae; genus Flavobacterium; species Flavobacterium sp. CSZ. The sequence continues at coordinate 87,600 of NZ_JADKPQ010000007.1, read as the reverse complement.
TACGCCGTGAGGTTTCAGAAATAAATTCAGTTCATCGCGAATCACACCGGGCTGAACCGTAACTGTTTTTTTTATTGGGTCAAAATTCAGGATTTTGGTAAAGTTTTTCGAAACATCCACCACAATTCCCTCACCAACTGTTTGTCCGGCAAGCGAAGTTCCAGCCGTTCTTGGCGTAATGGATAGATGATGCTGGGCGGCAAACCTGATTAGTTTACTAATATCTTGAATCGTTTTAGGCACGGCAACTGCTTTAGGTCTTATCCGGTATACCGAGGCATCGGTCGAATAAAGCGTTTTATGAAGATCATCATATAAAAGTGCGCCTTCGAGCGTACCGGCGAATTGCTCTAACTGAGATTGGGTCAACATGTAAATGGTCCGTTTTAAAAAAAATATTTCCTCAAAAACTGAGACAACAAATATAAATATATAGCATGGTAAAATGGTACAAATTGGCAATTTATGTAATCGCTTCCCTTGTATTTTATAAAATTAAAGCCTAATGCTGTAAAACGCCGAAATACCCAAATCACTAATTTTAAGATTTTACATTTTTACGCCTTTTACAATTATGGAAAATTTTCTGCAAGACGTCCTCAAACATTTAGAAACCTACTATTACAGCATTGTCGATTTAACTCCTAAATTTATTCTGGCCGTCGCCGTAATTCTGGTCTCCTGGTTTATCGCCACCCGCGTAGGTATTTTTGCTGGAAATCGACTCAAGGTGCGAATGCACGACCGACTTTTGGCCACTTTTATTGCGCGCCTGATAAAATCTGTCCTTATTATTATTGGCGTTCTGATCATGTTCAAGATTATTGGTCTTGACGGAATCGCGCAAAGTATGCTTGCCGGCGCCGGAATCTCGGCTTTCGTGATTGGTTTTGCCCTTAAGGATATTGGCGAGAATTTCCTTGCCGGAATTCTGCTCGCCTTCAAACGTCCGTTTTCCATTGGTGATATTATCGAAAGCAACGGGGTAAAAGGCGAAGTCATCAACCTTAATCTTCGTGATACCGAAGTTAAAAGCGACTCGAAAATCATTTATATACCCAACGCACTTTTAATAAAAAACACCCTTATCAATTACAACAGCGCCGGATTTCTCCTGCAGACTTTTACCGTAGGACTCGAATTTGGTTCTGATTATAATCGTGCCATCGAACTTGTAAAAGAAGTCCTCGAGCGCAACGACGAGGTAACCGACAAAGAGCATAACGATTCGGCTATAATTACCGATGTCACCGCCGGCGTCGCCCAACTCAACATTCGCTACTGGGTGCAAACCGGCACCGCAACCAACAAAGCCGAAAACCGCTCCAAAATTATTTCTGAAGTGCTAAATTCTTTAAAAGAAAATGGATTTGTCTTGAAATAGTTTTTTTTTAAGGGCCGAAGGTTCAAAGTAGCAAAGGGACAGAGGTTTCTTCTCTACACGATTGTCATCCTGGGCGAAGTCGAATGCTTTTGAAAACAAAACTCAAACCAAAAACGCAAAATTGGAGTTTGGAATTTTAATAGGGAGCTATTTCCTGCTATCCGTTCCACACAAGCGAAAGCGAACTGACAAAGTAATCTTTTGTGTCCGCCGCGGCGGACACAAAAGGATTTCCACTTCTATCAAGGTTAGGACTGTAGGTTTTACAAGAAGTTTTGTTGTAAAATAATTGACACGAAATAGTTATCCAGCAATGCCCTCATTCAACATTTACAATCCCTACTTACAGCACTTTAATTTGATTTGTTGACAGTGTAAATTCCGCCCACAAGTAAAATGACGCCCAGCCCTAAATAAAGGTATCCCTGTTGTTTACCGGATTCGTTTGACGCATTAATTTTTAGTCCTAATAAATTGATTTCTTTTGTATTATCAGCTATTTTGTTGATACCTATATATCCCACACCGAGACTAATAATGATTAGAATTATTCCTATTATTTTTGATGAATTCATGTTTTTTGAATTTAATTGTTTCTCTAATTTAAGAAAAATATTTTTCAATCAGATTATAATATTCATTTTATCCTAATTGATTAGCGAAATATGGAGTAGTAAATCTATGTCTTCTTGTGGTGCTCGATTGCATCGCGTAACCGCTCTGCGAAGCAAAATTTCACGTTTCGAGGAGACTTCGCAGAGCTGGGATTTTTTACTTCTTATCTCATTTGCATGTAAATGGTGGCAGTACCTCAGAAAAAGTACCATATAATTCACCACCTCTATCTTTAAAATCCTTTATACTAGGATGATTACACATAATAAAACTATCTAAATAAAGTCTGGTAAGTTTGCTATTTGGATCTACAATAATGACATTATTACGCAGATTATTCTTACAATTAAGTTCTGTTAATCCCTTGTTTCGTCTAACGTCTAAAACAGCTAGTCGATTAGCGGGACAATAAATTTTTCTTAAAACTTCATTGTTGCTTAATTGAATACCCGTAATTGAATTGGCATAGCATAAAAGTTCTTTTAAATTAATGTTTTTACTAACATCAAGAGTAATGAGTTTATTATTACTACAATCAAGTTTTATTAAATTTGTATTCTTACTTACATCAAGATTCGTAAGCAGATTATACCCACAATAAAGATTTGTTAAAGCCAAATTTTTACTTACATCAAGAATTATAAGCTGGTTATCAATACAATCAAGTTTCTTTAAAGAATTAAAATACTCAATACCTGATAAAGTAGATATTTTTTAATTTCTAATACTCATTATCTCATCGTAAGAAACAACAGAAGGATGATTTGAAATAAATTTACCATCAGGAGTAAAAGCCAGGGGTACTATTTTTTTTTAATAAAGTTTAAAGTTTGCATCTGGTATTTCCCCATAAATAGGTACTGCATTACTCTTTTCGTAACAACTATAAGCTAAATAGCTTCCTGTTATTACTATAAAAATCATGGCAATACGAATCAAAACTCTATTTTTCATTATTTGATTTATTTAAATATTCTCTTTTGTAAAAATAACGTTTTATACTTACCATCAGATAATGTTTTCTCCCATTAACAATATTCTTGTTTTTCTGAATGTAATATTTTTCTTATTTAAAATATTTTTTTGCCCTTACGGTATTGGTGGCAGTATTGGAAACAACCGCAACGCACTTTGTGGCGCAGCACACCCTAGCTGTGCGGGTTCTTTTCCTAAACACAAAGATTATGAGTACCAACACCTTTCAAAAGAATCCGAAATCCGGTTAAGATTTTTTTTCAACCATACCGTTGAGCCAGAACAATTGGCAAAAGCGCTTAGGCAGGTAAATTTTATCCTCGCTTTGGAAACCATGCGGGAAGATAAAACCCTTCAACACGAAATTATCAAATTAGAAACCAGCTTTTATTGGCTCAATGAATTAGCCGAGATCTTAAATCCTTATTTGGATGTGGAGTAATTGCTAAATAATCATTTTTACAAAAAAACTCGATCTTAAAAAGTCGAGGTTTTCTGTTTAATTATTCAGATTATTGTTTTCCAATAAGTGGATTGATACGATTTCTTAAATTACTTTCTATTACTGGAATTATAGCATCATAATTTTTTAAATCAAGATTTATTACGCTAATTTTAAAAATTTCCTTTTTCATATTTTCTCTTGCCAAAAGTTTCATTGCAAAGGTTGTTTTGCTTAAATCTTTATATATATGACCATGTAATCTTGATTTAATATTCTTAGATTTACCTATGTAGAGAGGAATCCATTCTAGCAATTCACTGTGAGCCTTTATCCTTTTTAGCTTAAAATTAGGAGTAAACTTCCTTAGATATTCCTTGTCCTCCCATCTAAATTTAAAATCATTTACCCAGTCTTCAAATATTGGAAAATTATCATTATTCTTTACCTCAATTAAATAAATACCAGAATGAGATAATATTTCCCATGGGATATTTGCAAGCCTGTCATTTAATTCAAATTGACAGACTTCTGTAAAATAGAGTTCGTCTGTAAATACATTAATGAGTTCAAGTTGTTTTGTTATTTCTTCATCAATTATTTTTATCATGTGTTTGTTTCTTAAATAAATTTTAGAGTTCTGATCCTATAACTTTTAATTTAATTCCTGATGTTATTTCTAGGTGATTTGAAGTTACATACAAAAGCTTTAAAACACTAGGAGTTACTGTTTTTTTATTAATTCCAGGTTGGACAAGAAAAATCTGAATCTCCAAAGGCTTTTTTCTCATATCATTACATATCTCATCAATTAAATCGATGCTACCTTTTAAAATTCTTGTTTTATTTATTCTTGTCTTTAAATTTTCTCTTCTATTAAAATGATTTTTAAAAAAATTATAATCTTTATATTTCCAATTAATAGATTTCTGAACTTGACCACATAGCTGATATAAGTTTAACTTTTCTAAATCATTTGTTGGAACGGCTTGTAATTGATTTTTTCCCTTATTAACAAATTTTATATGGTACAAATTCAAATAAACTTTATCTACATCATTTTTTAAAGTTACTAAATCTGCCATTTCACCGCTATCATCATCATTATAAATTATATCCCAATCTTCATTTTTTAGTAATTGAAATAAATTATATTGTATAGAATCCTTTATAAAATTATTTTCATTAAATCCCATCGATTCCTTTGCTAAATCCACTCCTTGCCAATCAAACGAAATAATTTGCTCTTTTGGAAAATCTAAAATTTCTTCATTAAATTTTATATATCGATTTCCAAAAAGTGTTGAATTTTCGATAAATCCAATTTGCGGAACATAATCTCCATTAAAATAATCAAGTAAAGAACTTGGTTCGTTAGTACCCTTAATTATAAATACATCTAATGTGGAATTTTTTTCTATTTTAAATCCTTCATTATTTATAATTAATTTAAAACTTATTATTTCTTTTGGAGTTATTAATTCAAAAACTATATCCCCAACTTCACTTGGATTTTTAATTTGTAATTCACAGTCCCATAAATTATATAAGACACCTGAAATCTTCAATGCATATTTCTTATCAATTTCCTTATAATGCAGAGGGCTCCAATCTATAAAATAAGGTATTGAATCTGGCCTTTTTTCTATAATTTCAGGTTCAAGTGTGTCTAAAACTTCATTTGCATCTATATCTGGATTAATCAATTTATCACCTACGCTTTCACACCATTTTGTAAGTTCTTTTAGATTCCCTCTAAGATATGACCAAATTTTACCTTTCTTCGATGCACCAAAAGAAACCTTTTCTCCATTTTCAAATCCAACTCCGAAAATATTATTTTTAGTACCTGAATCTAATTCTTTTTTTGTTATAGCTGATCGCAAATTACTTCCAAAATAAGATTGAAAACTTTTATCTTTTCCAGGAGTCATTCTCATTCCAACACTAAATAGTAATAATCTTTTTACGTTGTGAAATATCTTAAACACATCAGATTCTGCAATTTTCACATATCCGTCAACAAAAATTTTATCAACTAAGAAATTAAAACTATCTCTCTTTACTGAGGAATGAATAAAAAGTAAATTACTTAGAGGCTCATAATGGATAACCATTAAGTGCCAATCAAAATTTTGAAATTCCTTAAAACTACCCCATTCAACGTTCAATTCTTTACCTAATAAAATCACTAAAGTTCTTTCATCTTCATTATATGAAATAAATCTATGTTGATAATCATCAAAATCTTCCTTTGTAATTACGTTTAGTTTTTTGAATGAAGTTTTTGAATTTTTATAAACTAATGTACTAAATGCAGGATTGATATTTTGAAATGGAATATTTGATTCTTCAATATTATTAAACCCCGATAAGAATTCACTAAAATCTATCTGATCTTGAGTTGCAATTTGATTTAAATCTGGCAAAATAGTATTCCAATTAGATTCTTTATTATAAAGCAGATCTATCCCCTCTTCAATCCCTTCCTGTCTTAAATTAGCAATAAACGAAGCATTTCCTAAATTAATTGAATTACTAACCCTTGTAAATCTCCCTATAAATTGTAATGTTATGGGCAAACTTTTTCTTATATCATGTAATGCCGCAATTTTTAATTCAGGTAAATCAAAACCTTCTCCCAACATATCAACACAGACAATTATCTTATGTTTTCTTTTTTTTATATTTTCCAAAACAGTTTTTCGACTCAGAACACCAGAGTGAATAACTACAGGATTAAATTCTGCATAACTTTCATATAATTTAAAAACTTCATCAGCTCTTCCATTTGTTCGACACCGCGCCATTAAAAAGTGATCTAGTTTTTTAACATCTCTATCTTCTTTTAATTTTTCAACAGCTTTTAATGCAATACTTTTATCTGCAAGATCTCTATCATATTCTCTAACTGGTATAAAATCAATTTTCTGAAAATATCCTTGTTCCTGAGCGTCTTTCATTGAAAAATTATAAATAAATTTTCCGGAAAGTCGCTCCCCATCATATCTAAAAGGTGTTGCTGTAAATTGTATTATTTTACCTTTATCAAAATAATCAATTACCCTGTTCCATTGCTTTGCTTTTGAGTGGTGAGCTTCATCAACAAATAAATGAGAACATAAATTTGCTATAATTTTAATATCATCATTTGGGATATTTGAAATCAAACTCATAGTTGAGACTACAACATTACATTTTGCAAAAAAATCCTTTAGTTCCTTTAAATTTTTTATTCCTTTATCTAATATTCCTACTTTTGGATATAAACTAGTCTCAGAAACGATACCAAACTTCTTTAAAACACCAAGTGAAATAAACTTTTCAGAAAGTTGAGTTCGTAAAGAATCGGACGGAACAATTACTAAAAGTTTTTCACATTTATTTGCAACTAATACCGAAAGCATAGTTTCAGTCTTTCCTGTTCCTGTTGGCAACACAACAATACCTGCGTCTTTCGAATTTGTGAAGTGCCCCAAAATATTATGTATTGCTCCAAGCTGTGGCTTGCGTAATCCCCCTTGCTCTTTTTTACTATTGTCTAATTGAGAAATTTCATCATTCTTATAGACAAAACTATCTTCCCAAGAAGCACATACTATTTTTGGATCAAAATCTAAATCTTTTGGATGCTTTAACCATTTTTTTATAAATAGCTTTTTATTTTTTAAATTTTCCTCTGTAGGAGCACTATCAGATAATAAAACAAACGTTGCATCAGTAGAAAATATATCTTTATTTCCTGTAATACAATATTGATTATTTTCATAATTGAATGTGACATAACTTCTATTAATTTCAGTTAGATCAACTTCAATTTCTCTTTGAATATCTTTTAAATGAATAATAGAATTGTTATAAACTTTTATTCTTTCTTTTAGCTCAGGTAATATTATCTTCATATTATTTATATCTAATTAGTAAAAAAGTTAAGTTAACCCAAAATCAAATTTAATCATCTGATTTACTACGTTTTTACGGAAAACCTTTTTTTGCAAAAAAAAAATACATTTATCAAAAATATCAATTAACAATTCTAAAAAGCCAAGTATTTATACCTGATTATTTCAAAACAAAACCGCCTAATAAATCAAATTTTATTAGACGGTTTAAAATATTTTATAAAAAGAAATCTACCCCTTCCCCCAAATCCTCGTATTCAAATCCAGTTCCTGAACAATATCATGCATAAACTGAACAATCGAAAGATCATCGGTAAGTAAATCGGGCACTAAAAGCGACGTATGTATAGGCGCTTCGAAGTAATTGTTGCTTAACGGGAAAGCGATATACATTTTAGAACTTATAAACGAGATCGAAATCGTTTCGTCGGATTTATTGTTTAGGTCCAAAATTCTTTCCATCATGGCGGGCGTTAAGATATATCTTGCCTCTATTTGATTTCTGGAATAGGTAACAAACTGATTGTCGAAATTGGTGTTTTCTAACTGTACAATTTCGGTATTTCCAAAACTAAAAACATTTTTAGAAAACCATGCACTAACCGTATTTCCAAAGCTTTTTGGGCGAACAACCGTCGAGACTGTAAAGTTTTTATTAAAATCGGCTACAAAAATAATTCCTTTAAAAATGGTGTGCCATTCGGTACGGGTTCCATTTTTGGTTTGCGTTTCTGTTTTATATTCGGCGTGAACTTCGGCAAACGAGAAAGAAGTTTTATCGACCGTTCCACTTATTAAATCCTGTGTTTTATAGCGATCCGGTTCTGTTGTAAAAAGGTCAGAATCTATAAATTCATATTCCGGAAGTCCGCTTTGAGGTACAAAAGTGAGACTGTCATTGATCTTTTTTAATGCTGTTGCTACAACATTGGTTTTATATGCTGTTTTGTATTTTCGGGCATCACCATCAATCTGAAAAAGCATTACAATACCCACAATTATTGGAATTAAACTCAGTATAATGGCCACAGTCGCGGCTCCTACAAGCAAACCGCCCACGATAAGCAATGCTGCAATGCCAAATACGGTATAACAAACGGTGTAAGTCGAGGCAATTTTTTTACGGTCGACTTCTAATGTATTCAAAACCTCCTCAAAGGCCGTATTATTACTAATTTCTGAATCCATTAACTATTAAAAAGCTCTTTTGCACTGATATTTTTACGCTCTTCTTCGGCTGTTGCCAAAACTGCAATTGGGGTATAACTAAGCATTCCGGCAAATAAATTACCCGGAAACATCATAATAGCATTATTAAAATCTGTTACCACAGCATTATAAGTTCTTCTGGCAGCCGCTATTTGCTCTTCGCTTTCTGTCCAGGTAGTTTGCAAATTAGTAAAGCTTGCGTTTGCTTTTAGATCAGGATAATTTTCAACATTTACCATTAAACCTCTTACTGTTGTACTCAATTCAGCATCAAGACTGGCTTTTTCGGTATCGCTAACAGAACCGGAAGTTGCTTTGGCACGAAGCTCAACGATTTTAGTTAAAGTACTTTGTTCATAATCTGTATATTGTTTTACGATTTCAACAAGATTCGGAATTAAATCAAAACGTTTTTTCAGCATTACATCAATTGCCGAAAAAGCATTCGTTACCTGATTTCTTTTTCCGATAAGGGAATTATAATAAAATATCCATAAAAAGATAAAGAGGATAAGGATAGGTAAAATAACAAACATGAATTTTAGTTTTAATTGGTTGAGTTCAAATATAAATAAAAAACAAAATGATTCTTTTTTATTTTTATGCGTTGACATCAATTTTACTAAAGCAAGAAAAAACACTTCGCCAGACTTTAAAAAACTTTTCGGCATCAGATTTGCTTGCAGTTTATCCTGTTTATGGCATAAAATACTGAAACCCAAATAGCGAAATTCACGGTTAAATTTTACTTTGTAAACCCAGTCATTATTTTTCAGTACAGCATAAAGTATAAAAAACATCACCTATTATATGAAAACCAAATAAATACCGTTCAAATTATAATTTATTAATTATTTATTATAGTCCGCTAAAAAAACTATTTTTGGTTTCTGTTAAAAAAGATTGAAATGCATAAAAATCAGCAAGTACTTTTCTCTATCCTATTTTTATTTTTCTTTGGATTAATTTCTAATGCACAGGAAAAAATAATTTACCCTAAAAACGAATTTAGAGGTGTCTGGATTGCAACGGTGGTCAACATCGACTGGCCCAAAACTGCCATTGACGGCGTTGAAAAAGAAAAAGCTGATTATCTTGAAATCTTAGATACCTATAAAAAACTCAACTATAATGCGGTAATTGTTCAGATTAGAAGTGTTGGGGATTCTTTCTATCCTTCCGAATTTGCTCCCTGGTCGCGTTTTTTAACCGGTAAGGAAGGTGTAGCTCCCAACCCGTATTACGATACATTGGCCTGGATGATTGAGGAAGCGCATAAAAGAGGTTTTGAATTTCATGCGTGGCTAAATCCATATCGTGCTACTTTCGATCTAAATAAAAATCTTTTAAGCCGCAATCACGACATTTTTAAACATCCCGAATGGATGATCGAATATGCCGGAAAATATTATTATGACCCTGCATTGCCTGAAGTTCAGGAGCATCTGACCAAAGTTGTCAAAGAAGTTGTTGATAAATACGATATCGACGCGATTCATTTTGATGATTATTTTTATCCTTATACTGTTCCTGGAAAATCTTTTAACGATTCAGCATCATACAGAAAATACGGAGCCGGCTTAAGTCTTGCCGACTGGCGTCGTGCAAATGTGAGCAGCTTTGTGCATACCATTTCAACTACGATAAAAGCCAGCAAACCATGGGTACAATTCGGAATCAGCCCGTTTGGGGTTTGGCGCAACAAATCGATGGATCCAAAAGGTTCTGAGACGCAATCGACATCCAATTACGATGATTTATACGCAGATCCTATTTTATGGATGGACCAAAAATGGATCGATTACATCCTGCCTCAACTCTACTGGAGTATGAATAACCCAAGGGCTTCGTACTCAAAACTGGTGAAATGGTGGTCTGAAAATTCAAATAATACCGCACTTTATATTGGTCATGCAACCTATAAAATTAGAGGTGATAGCGACAAGAGCTGGAACTTTGTAAACGAAATCCCAACTCAGATTGACTTTGCCAGAAGTTTCAAAAAAGTAGGCGGAAGTGCTTATTTCAGTTCAAAATGGTTCATGGATAAAAACTTTGATGTGGTTCGTATCTTAGAAGAAAACCAATATAAATATCCAGCGCTTCCTGCTCCGGTTCCTAATCTAAAACACATCGTAATTGATATTCCGGTGGTGAATGAATATCAAAAAGACAGTGTACATTATGCCTTTAATATAAAAGCGCCGCTGAATACAAAGGTGCGTTATATGGTCCTTTACGGAGGAGAAAGTACCTCGAAAATAGACATTAACGATCCAAGCAAGATAATTGACAAAATCACGGTTTATGAAAATGAAGGAACAATTCAGTTTTCTATCCCGGCCGAAAAAATGAATCAGTATAAAGCTTGCGCTGTAACATTTATTGATTATTTTGCAAACGAAAGTACCCCAACTACGATTGACCTGAAAAAGACATTTAAACTTTATACACCTGCTCAGCCTAATGAAAACAGATAATAAACCCTGGTTCTGGATTCCGCTTCTTAATTTTGCATCTGGTTTACCGTATGCGGTAATTATCTCAGTTTCTGTTATTATGTACAAAAATCTGGGAATTTCAAATGAAGATATTGGTGTCTATACCAGTTTATTATACCTGCCTTGGGTTATAAAACCTCTTTGGAGTCCATTTATAGAATTACACGGCACTAAGAGAAAATGGTTTTTATCGATGCAATTATTGATCTCAATTGCCTTTTTACTGGTCGGATTTACCATTCCCTCCAGTGGCTTTTTCATCATGACTCTGGCCATTTTTTGGGTGGCTGCTTTTGCTTCGGCTTCTAATGATATTGCCAGCGATGGTTTTTATTTATTGGTTTTACCCGAAGACAAACAATCTTTTTTCCTGGGTATCAGAAGTACTTTTTACAGACTCTCTTTACTTGCCGGAAATGGACTAATTGTACTTTTTGCCGGATATCTGGAGCATAAATACTCAGATAACACCAAAGCATGGTCCTACACGATGATTGCTGTTGGTTTATTAATGACTTTTATAACACTTTATAATTTCATTTTTACACCCAAAAATGAAATCAATGCTGTAGCAAATAATAAAGAAGCGCATCAGAATCAAAACTTCGCTACTGTATTTATCAGTTTTTTTAAGAAAAAACGAATCGGATTAATTTTAGCTTTTATCCTTGTTTTCAGATTAGGAGAATCTCAGTTGCTTAAAATGCTCAGTCCGTTTTTACTGGACACAAAAGAATTAGGCGGAATGGGATTAGACACCGAAGCTGTTGGAATAATCTACGGAACTTTCGGCGTTGGAGCTTTGACCCTGGGCGGAATTTTAGGCGGAATCGCTATTTCCAGACAAGGTCTTACCAAATGGATGCTTCCGATGTTCCTTACCATGCACCTGCCTATTATTGGTTTTATTCTGCTGGCTTTTTTCCATCCCACATCCATTTATTATATTTATGCCGTGGTAATTTTAGAACAATTTGGCTATGGTTTTGGCTTTACAGCTTTTATGATGTATTTAATTCATGTGGCTGAAGGCGAATCAAAAACATCGCACTACGCAATTGCAACTGGTTTTATGGCATTAGGAATGATGCTTCCGGGAATGCTCAGTGGTTATATTCAGAAATATTTAGGCTATGATAACTTCTTTATTTGGGTTCTTCTGGCTACAATACCGGGTTTAATTCTTTCCCGATTTTTAGAGTTTCCAAAAGATTTCGGTAAAAAAACACAATAACAGCTATACCTATAACGCCCATGGAAATCAATGAAAACATCCAGGTTGAACGAAACCTGAAAGCAATTGAATTGGAAAAAGCAGGAGAAATTGAGAAAGCAATTGCGTTATACGAAGAAAATATTAGCGAAGGTTTTAAAGGAAATCATCCTTATGACCGACTGGCAACAATCTACAAAAAACAACTTGATCTGGACAATGAGATCAGGGTTTTAGAAAAAGCCATTATCATTTACGAAGAAATCACTCTCGAGGACCGGTTAGAAGGTTTGCCTAAACTCTTCCGTTTCAAAAACCGACTCGAAAAAGCCTTGCATACCAAAACCCAGCTTGCCAAACAAAAGAAAAGCAAGCTGAAATAAAGAATAATTTTTACCGCATTTTATCATGACCAGCTTAAAAAGAACCAACTCTGACGATATCGATTTTATAAATCTGGTAGTCTTATTAGACAAGGACTTAGCGATCAGAGACGGAGAAGATCACGCCTTTTACAATCAGTTTAATAAAACTGACGCGATAAAACATGTTATCGTTTTTTACGAAAATGATATTGCTTTGGGTTGCGGCGCTTTTCGGGAGAAAAAAGAAGATACCGTCGAAATCAAACGAATGTATGTGCATCCTGATCATCGTAAAAGAGGTATTGCTTCTGCAGTTTTAGCAGCATTAGAAATTTGGTCGAAAGAAGTAGGTTACACCTATACTATTCTCGAAACCGGAAAAAACCAGCCCGAAGCCATCAACTTATATCAAAAACTAAATTATACCATAATTCCAAATTATCCGCCTTATGAAAACATGGATAACAGTGTCTGTATGAAAAAGACTTTATAATAATGAAAATGACAGCTCAAGCATTAAGACAAAAAGTGGGACAATTCTTTTTCCCTGCAGTCTTTATAAACGATACCGAAGAAAACATTCAGCAAACAGAACGTTTAATAGCAACACATAACATTGGCGGACTGACCTTTTTTCACAGCCGGGCCAGCGCTGCAACAAATTACGAAAGCAAGAAAAAAATAGTTTTTAACGACGATAGTTATCAAAAAATAAAGGACCTGATTGTTCGCTACCAAAAAGCCGCTTCCACTCCACTTTTAATCAGTATTGATGCCGAATGGGGATTGGCGATGCGTATCGAAAAAACACCGCAGTATCCGTACGCCATTACGCTTGGCGCTTTGCCTGAGAGTAAATCCAATTTAGTTTATGAAGTTGGAAAACAAATTGGTTTAGACCTGAAAGCTGCCGGAATTCATTATAATTTATCGCCTTTGGCAGATATTAACAATAACCCCAACAATCCTGTTATTGGTTATCGTTCTTTTGGTGAAAACAAAGAAAAAGTCGCTGATTTTTCGATAGAATATCTAAACGGAATGTCCGAAGCTGGCGTTTTAGGCTGCCTGAAACACTTTCCAGGACATGGAAACACCAATGTCGATTCGCATTTGGGGCTACCTGTTTTAAATGAAACCCTTGAAGAATTACTAGAAAATGAATTGTATCCTTTCATTAAAGGAATCCAAAATAATGTCGATTCTATAATGATAGGCCATCTTGCCGTTCCGAGTTTAAACGATGGAAAAAATACATCGGCAACCTTATCAAAACCTATTATCGAGACGCTTTTGCGCGAGCAATTGGGTTACGACGGCCTGATAATTTCTGATGCGCTCAACATGCACAGTGTTTCTAAATTATACCAGACCAAAGGAGAACTGGAATGGGAAGCTTTCAACGCAGGAAATGATGTTTTATGTTTTGCAGAAAATGTTCCCGAAGGAATTGAAGCTATCCTTAAAAATGCTTCACCGCAGCGTATCGAAGAGAGCTTTAACAGAATCATGAAAGCCAAAGAAAAAGTGGGAATCCTCTCTGATAACAATTTTACTTCAGGAGCATTAGATTTCGAGAAAACATCAGTATTAAATCTTGAAATTGCGCAATATTCGATCACAAAAATTATCGATAACCAGAATACTCAATTAGCTTTCGAAGAACAAAAAAACAATCAATTAGCAAAATTGAGTTTATATAAAGGAGTAGAGAATACTTTTTTTCAAACCTTAAATTCAAAATTAGAATCTCCTGAATTTGCTTTTGAAAGCTTAGAAACTTCAGATGCCAAATCAATTGCAGCTAGTTTAGAGAATTTCCAAACCATTATTATTTCCTTATTTGTTCCAAAAGCAAAACCTATGAACAATTTCGAAATCGACGACGAAGTTTTAGAATTGCTTTCAAGCTTATTGCAAGGTAAAAAATGTATCGTTTACGTTTTCGGAAATCCGTATGTATTGCCTATTATTCCTTATTTAACAAAGGCTTCAGGATTAATTCAGGTCTATCAGGATTTTAATGAATTCCAAAAAAATGCAGCAATTCAATTTCTTGAAAATTTAACTTGCAATGGAAAATTACCTGTAAATATTGACCTGCAATAAGTTACAAAACCAAAACCCAGTTCAATAGTCAAATACTATCAATCTATAAATATTTATAATCACTTCTTATTGCTTCAACATGCACTTATAACCTACTTTTGCACCAGAAATAAATTTTTTAACGTTAAAACGAAAAATATGTCTTTAGTAGGAAAAAAATTCCCAAGTATTGCAGTAGATGCTATCTCAGAGATGGGCGATAATTTAAAAATCAACATCTTTGAAGAAGCAGTAAACAACAACAAAAAAGTATTATTGTTCTGGTACCCAAAAGATTTTACTTTTGTATGCCCAACTGAATTACACGCCTTTCAAGCTGCATTACCAGAATTTGAAAAAAGAAATACAATCGTAATTGGAGCTTCATGCGACACAAACGAAGTGCACTTTGCTTGGTTGAACACTCCAAAAAACAATGGTGGAATCGAGGGTGTAACTTACCCAATCCTGGCAGATACAAATCGTAACTTATCTAACATTTTAGGAATTTTAGATATTGATTCTACAGAATACAGCGAAGAAACTGACTCAGTGATCATCGAAGGTTCAAACGTAACTTATAGAGCTACTTACCTTATTGACGAAACTGGAAAAATCTTCCACGAAAGTGTAAACGATATGCCATTAGGTCGTAACGTAAACGAATACTTACGTATGGTTGATGCTTATACTCATATCCAGGAAAAAGGAGAAGTTTGTCCTGCAAACTGGGAAGCTGGAAAAGAAGCAATGAGCGCAGACAGAATCAGTACAGCTGAATACTTAAGTGCAAACTAAGAAATAGAATACCACATTTTTTTAAAATTCCAAATCCCTGAGGATTTGGAGTTTTTTTCTCACAACAATCCAATCACATTTCAAACCTTATTTTTTTTTAAGTTTCAATCTTACGATTTGGAATTTGAAATTTATAATCCTGGAATTTCATTAAAAAAATAACCTTCAAATTTAAAAATTTCAGCTCCAACCCTAAAATTTGGAATTTGGAATTTACAAAAATTTGGAATTTAAATTTAAAAGATATGTTAATCGACTTAAACGAAGATACATTAGCAGATTTAGTTGCTAAAAACGAAAAAGTAGTAGTACAATATTCAGCTTCATGGTGTGGAAATTGTCGTATTATGAAACCAAAATTCAAAAAATTAGCAACAGAGAATGAAGCTATCCCTTTTGTTTTGGTTGATGCTGAGAATTCTCCGGAATCAAGAAAATTAGCCAATGTAAGCAACCTGCCAACATTCGCCACTTTTGTAAACGGAAAATTAGTTGGAGAAACTCAAACCAACAAACAAGAAGTTTTAATCGACTTGGTAAACGCAATTGCATAAACAGATCATTAGATTTTTAGACTATTAGATTTTTTGAATCTTATCTAAAAATCCAATAATCGAGTAATCTAAAAATCCAGAAAAAATGAAATTACCCGTAATAAAGCAGTTAACTCAATTTATTGAAGAAAACGATCAGGATTATATCATTGAAACGATCGAAGTTCTGGAGGCAATGACTGAAATTCCTTCTCTAAAAGATGAAGAATTAGATGTAATTGGCGAACTAATATCCAATATGTATGGTGCACTCGAAGTACACAAAATGGTAGTTCAGGGCACAGATAAAAAAGAAGCTCTAAATGCGTTCATGAAACGTGTTTTAGGCTCTATCGATAAATAATTGAGCACTACAAATTAAAAAAACATGACTTAAGAAACGCTTTCATTCCAAGGGAGCGTTTTTTTTTGTTTTCAGTTTTCACAATCATCTGGGCGAGCTATCCGTGTTTTCGCAAAGCCAATCAGTATGATCCGCATTTCATAGATACATAAAGATAAATCGTAACATTTGTAACATAAATACACATATTATTCGTTATCTTATAACTAGCTTAATTGTCATGACAACAGCTAACAAATACTTTTAGATTCAAATATTAATCCTTACTTTTGAACCTCATTAATTTAAACAAACATCATGGCTTCAATAACATTAGGAGGAAATCCTATCCATACTTCAGGTGAATTACCAACAGTTGGTTCTCAACTAGCTGATTTCAAATTAGTACAAAACGATTTATCTGTTGCTTCGTTGAGTAACTTTGCAGGAAAAAAATTAGTTTTAAACATTTTTCCAAGTGTTGATACAGGAACTTGCGCGACATCTGTTAGAAAATTCAACGAAAGCGCAAGCGGTTTAGAAAACACAACTGTATTATGCATCTCAAGAGATTTGCCATTTGCTCAAAAACGTTTTTGTGGAGCTGAGGGACTTGAAAATGTAGTGAACTTATCTGATTTTCAAGCAGGAACTTTTGGTAAAGCAAACGGTCTGGAAATCCTAGACGGACCACTAGCGGGTTTACACTCAAGAGCAATTATTGTTGTTGATGAAAACGGAAAAATTACTCATACGGAACAAGTTGCTGAAATCGCAAATGAGCCAAATTACGAAGCAGCTTTAGCAGCACTATAATACCTATAAATGGAATTTCAAAAAGATAATACTTTTGTTACTGGCCGTTTAAAAAGCATGACCTATGCATTTAACGGAGCTGTAAAATTGATTAAAACAGAACACAGCGTAATGGTTCAATTCTCATTGGGAATTTTAATGACCATTGCCGGGTTCTATTTTCATATTTCACAAACCGAATGGCTATGTCAAACCTTAGCCATAGGTTTAGTTTTAAGTGTTGAAGGACTGAATACAGCAGTGGAAAAAATTGCCGATTTTATTCACCCTGACTACAGCAAACGAATCGGTTTTATTAAAGATATTGCTGCAGGAGCGGTATTTTTTGCCGCAATGACAGCAATCGCAATAGGATTGATCATTTATATCCCAAAATTTATCTAGGCAACAGGAAACGCAAGAATGGCAAAATCAACAAAAAAGGAAACTGTAGACAAAAAAAACGCACCAAAAACCGAGACCCTAAAATCTTGGAGACCCAACAAACAGCAACGTTTTGTTTTGGGTTGCCTTTTGGTACTATTTTCTATCGCATTATTAGTTGCATTTATTTCTTTTTATGTAAATGGACAATGGCAGACTGATCAAAGCGCCGTAAGTGAGCTTGGTGATCGCTCTGAAGTGGTACAAAACTGGCTGGGAAAATTCGGCGCTTTTCTTGCCGACTTAATCGTTTACAGAGGTTTTGGACTTGCTTCTTTTGTACTGGTTCGTTTATTTTTCTTAACCGGATTATTTCTGGCATTAGAGATGTCTACCAAAAGACTCAAAAGCATTTGGTTCTGGGATTTATTTGCCATTATTATTGTTTCTGTACTATTTGGGTTTTTCGCCACATCAGCACCTGAACTAGGCGGAACCATTGGTTATGAACTGAATTTATTTCTTCAGGATTACATCGGTAAAACAGGTACTTTACTAACCTTGCTTTTCGGGTTAATCATCTATCTGATTTTTAAAATTAAATTATCTCCAGAGAAAATCCAGTCCTATTTTGATTCTACTAAAAAAGAATTCAAGTCAGAACTAGGCTCTTTAAAGCCACAACAGGCAGAAAGCGCTTATAATCTGGAAGAGTTTGCAATTGAAGAAGATCCCCAACTAGATAACATTCACCTAAAATCTGATGTTACGCAATTCGAGATCAACAAAGAAGCTTTAAAACCTACCATAAATCATTCTTCTGAAATTGATTTGAATCCGGTTGTGAAACCTCTTCAAATGGATATAAAACCCGCAACAGTTGCGCCTGTTGTTCACACAGAGGAATTTGTTATTGAAAAAGCTGAAGAAGAGGATATTATAGAAGAGAATCTGGCTTCGCGCCTTGTAGCTGATTTTGGATTATTTGATCCGACTTTAGACCTCTCGAATTATAAATTCCCAACCATCGATTTATTAAAAGAATACTCCACTGGTGGAATTACAATTAATCAGGAAGAATTAGAAGAAAACAAAAACAAGATCGTAGATACACTTCGTAACTACAAAATAGAAATTGCCCAGATTAAAGCAACCGTTGGTCCATCGGTAACTTTGTATGAAATTGTACCGGAGGCAGGAATCAGAATTTCTAAAATTAAAAGTTTAGAGGATGATATTGCCTTATCACTTTCAGCCTTAGGAATTCGTATCATCGCGCCAATTCCAGGAAAAGGAACAATTGGTATTGAGGTCCCAAACAAGAATCCAACAATGGTTTCCATGAAAAGCGTGATTGGATCTGCCAAGTTCCAGGAAGCCGAAATGGAGCTTCCAATTGCTTTAGGAAAAACAATTTCGAACGAAACATTTGTTGTCGATTTAGCCAAAATGCCTCACTTACTAATGGCAGGTGCTACAGGACAAGGAAAATCTGTCGGACTAAATGCTGTTTTAACTTCACTTTTATATAAAAAACATCCGGCCGAAGTAAAATTCGTCTTGGTCGATCCTAAAAAAGTGGAACTTACCTTATTCAATAAAATTGAAAGACATTATCTAGCCAAGCTTCCCGATACGGATGACGCCATTATTACCGACAATGCAAAAGTGGTCAATACCTTAAATTCACTTTGTGTTGAAATGGATAATCGTTATTCATTGTTGAAAGATGCAATGGTGCGTAATATTAAAGAATACAACGAAAAATTCAGAGCCAGAAAATTAAATCCTGAAGCAGGACACAGATTTCTGCCTTATATTATACTAGTTGTCGATGAGTTCGCCGATTTGATTATGACCGCTGGAAAAGAAGTTGAAATTCCCATTGCGCGTCTGGCCCAGTTAGCGCGTGCTATTGGTATTCACCTAATCATCGCTACACAAAGGCCATCTGTAAACGTTATTACAGGTTTGATTAAAGCGAATTTCCCCGCAAGAATTGCCTTTAGGGTAACTTCAAAAATTGACTCAAGAACAATTCTTGACACACAAGGAGCCGATCAGTTAATTGGTCGTGGAGATTTATTATACACCAACGGAAATGATGTGGTTCGTGTACAATGTGCATTTATTGACACTCCTGAGGTTGAAAAAATTACGGATTTTATTGGTTCGCAAAAAGCATATGCTACAGCTTATTTGCTTCCGGAGTTTGTTGGAGAAGAAACTGGCATCAATCTTGATATGGATATCTCCGAAAGAGATACCTTATTTAGAGAAGCTGCTGAGATCATTGTCAATGCACAACAAGGTTCCGCTTCATTATTGCAAAGAAAATTAAAACTAGGTTACAACAGAGCCGGTCGTTTGATCGATCAGCTGGAAGCAGCAGGAATTGTTGGACCCTTTGAAGGCAGTAAAGCAAGAAGTGTGAACATATCTGATTTGAGTGCTCTTGATCAATTTTTTAATAATGAACAAAATTAATCCAATCATGAAAACAAAAATTCAGCAAATCCAAAACAATTCTATTACTAAGTTGACTAAAAAGTGCTTTCAAATGGCAACTATATTGCTTTTGAGCTTCACTTCTATTCAGGCTCAGGATAAAAAAGCTAAAGATTTATTGAACGAAGTAACCGCTAAAATAAAGAGTTACAACAATATTGTTATTGATTTTAAATATTCTTTGAATAACGCTAAAGAAAACATCAACCAGGACAGTAAAGGAAATGTAACTATGAAAGGCAATCAATATGTATTGAATTTTATGGGGGTTACCAAAATATTTGATGGCCAGAAAACCTACACCATTGTTCCAGAAGATGAAGAAGTTACGGTATCTAAAGTAAACGAGAAAGATAACGCGGCCATTACTCCTTCAAAAATGCTTACGTTTTTTAATTCCGGCTATAAATACAATATGGATATTGTACAAAATGTAAAGGGAAGAAAAATTCAATACATTAAATTAGCTCCGACAAGTGCAAAAGATCAAAGAAAAGAAATCCTTTTAGGTATTGATGTTCAGACAAAACACATCTACAATTTAATCGAAACTGGGAAAAATGGAACAAAAACCACTTTAACCGTTAATTCTTTTAAAACCAATCAGCCTTTATCAAAAAATCAATTTACATTTGTAGCGAGCAAATATCCAAAATACTACATCAACAAATTAGATTAATTACAAGGTTGAAAATTTTAGACAAATACTTACTAAAAACATTCCTGATTACATTTACTACGGTATTTGTAATCCTTTTTTTTATATTCATACTTCAAACTGTCTGGCTCTTTATCTCAGAGCTTGCAGGTAAAGATCTGGATTTGATCCTAGTTGTAAAATTCCTGTTGTTCTCCATGCCCCGAATCATTCCGCTGGTTTTACCCCTATCGGTTTTATTGGCCTCGATTATGACCTTTGGAAATCTAGCCGAAAACTACGAGTTTGCCGCCATGAAATCTTCCGGGATATCCCTGCAGAGAGCCATGAGGGGTTTGATTGTCTTTATTTTTGTTTTAAGCATCGTTGCATTTTGGTTTGCCAATAATGTGATTCCTTATGCTGAATATAAATTCATGAATTTTAGAAAAAACATCGCACAGGCCAAGCCCGCAATGGCTATTGCCGAGGGTCAATTCAGCGATGTTGGTTTTTATAATATAAAAGTGAACAAAAAATCAGGTGAAAACGGAAATATCCTAACCGGCGTTACCATCCACGAGAAACCCAATAACGTTGGTGAGAACAAAACCGTTATTAAGGCAAAAGATGGTAAACTAATAAGCAGCGAGAAGTCCAGCATCTTAAAACTGGTGCTAAACGATGGTTATTACTATCAGGACGTTACACCTACAAAATACGAAGATCGGGCCAAATTGCCTTTTGTAAAAGCAGCTTTTAAAAAACAGGTGATCAATATAGATTTATCCGAGCTAAATAAGGTCGACGAAGACAAAGAAAGCGTAGGTAGTACAAACGCCATGCTAAATGTAAACGAATTGCGCTACACCTTGGATTCTTTGAATAAGAATCTGGACAATGAGATTCTTTCTTTCTCAGAGAATATCAACCAGCGCGTTGGTATTCGAAAATCTCCAATTGCCATTAAGGTCGATAAAAAGAAAAAGCCCTTACCAAATGATATTTTGTCTTTGTATACCACTAAACAAAAATCAGATATCCTGAAGATGGCCGGCAGTAACGTGACCAGTAATATCTATTCGATCGAAACTACTCAAAAAGACCTAAAAGACAAACAGCGAGACATCAACAAACACCTAACGGCTTTGTATGAGAAGTTTGTAATTGCTTTTGCGTGCTTTTTAATGTTTTTCATTGGAGCTCCATTAGGGGCTATTATCCGAAAAGGAGGACTTGGTTTGCCAATTGTCTTTGCGGTTTTAATTTTCATTACTTTTCACTTTATAAATACTTTTGGAAAAAGGCTCTCCCAGGAAGGCGGAATGTCTCCTTTTATGGGCTCATGGATGTCCTCTTTCGTATTATCGCCATTGGCTATACTATTAACCTATCGCGCTACAAACGATAACGGATTAATCAACTTTGACGCCATTACTACTCCAATTTCACAACTGTTTCAAAAAATTTCAGAGCGGTTTTTTCCAGCTCAAAATCAAAAATAATTATGTCAACAACAAAAATACAACTCAATACCATTGAAGAAGCTATAGAAGATATTCGTCAAGGTAAAGTAATCATTGTAGTGGATGATGAAGATCGTGAAAACGAAGGTGATTTTCTGGCTGCAGCCGAAAAAGTAACACCTGAGATGATCAATTTTATGGCTACTCACGGACGTGGACTGATTTGCGCTCCATTAACAGAAAGCCGTTGTAAGGAACTGGATTTAAGACCAATGGTTACCAATAATACAGACCATATGGAAACTGCCTTTACAGTTTCTGTCGATTTAAAAGGACATGGTGTAACAACAGGAATTTCTGCAGCTGACAGATCCAAAACAGTATTAGCATTAACAGATTCAAATGTAAAACCACACGAACTGGCAAGACCGGGACACATTTTTCCTTTGGTAGCCAAACAAGGTGGCGTACTAAGAAGAACTGGCCATACAGAAGCCGCAATTGATTTTGCAAGATTGGCAGGATTTAAATCCGCTGGTGTGATTTGTGAAATCCTAAATGAAGACGGAACTATGTCTCGTTTGCCTGAATTGGTAAAAGTGGCTAAGAAATTCAATTTGAAATTAGTTTCGATTGAAGATTTAGTAGCGTATAGAATGCAACACGATAGTCTTATCGTTAAAAAGGAAGATTTTGATATCGAGACCCGTTTTGGAACTTTTAGATTAAGGGCCTACGAGCAAACCACAAATAAACAAATTCATATCGCTCTTACAAAAGGGACTTGGAATCTTGGAGAACCAATTTTGACAAGAATTAATTCTTCACAGGTAAATAATGATTTATTAGGCACTTTGACTAATAATGCTGAACAGCAGCTAGACGATATGTTTAAAGTAATTAATGAAAATGGTAAAGGTGCCGTATTATTCATTAATCAGGATATGACCGCCGTAAACCTACTAAACAGAATTGCTGAGCTTAAAACATTACAGTCTGAAGGCACAATGAAGGCACCAAAAGTGATCATTGACAGCAAAGATTACGGAATTGGAGCTCAAATCCTGCATGATATTGATATTTCAAAAATTAGACTCGTATCCAACACAGAACAAACAAAACGTGTAGGAATGATTGGATACGGACTTGAAATTACAGAATACGTAAGCTATTAACACATGGGAACATTAGAAGAAAGAATTAAAAAATCTGAGACACGTATATTCAAAGCTGTTTTTCCCAGTACTACCAATCATTATGATACCTTATTTGGAGGAACAGCCCTTCATCTTATGGACGAAGTGGCCTTTATTTGCGCCACGCGTTTCAGCCGTAAAAAAGTAGTGACGATATCCACAGGTCAAATTGACTTTAAAAAAGCAATTCCTGCAGGTACTTTAATTGAATTAGTGGCAAAAGTAGATAGCGTTGGAAGAACAAGCTGTAAAATTCATGTTGATATTTTTATGGAACAAATGTATTCAGAACTTCGTGAAACAGTAGTTTCAGGAACTTTTTCGTTTGTTGCAGTAGATGAAAACAAAAAACCAACGCCAATTTTAGACGACTTAGACTAATTTTTTCGAAAATCTCTTTGACAGAAATACTGATAATTAGACACTTAAAAATTAAGTAAAAAAAAGCACTAAAAAAGTTTTTATAATCGGAAAAGCGCACTATATTTGCACTCGCAATCATCAAATGACAGCGACATATTGGAGAAATGGCAGAGCGGTCGAATGCGGCAGTCTTGAAAACTGTTGACTGTAACAGGTCCGGGGGTTCGAATCCCTCTTTCTCCGCAAAGGCCCGAAAACAAAGGAAAAAGAAGATTTTCAAAGTTTTCAAAAAAGCCTAAAAAAAGATGTAAACCCTGCAAATCCAAACATTTGCAGGGTTTTTTCTTTTATACCACTTTTCAATATTTATAAAATCGAACAAAATCGGATCAATCGATAAATTTTCAAGGATCAACACGAAAACCTGAGGAGCATTAAAAATTAAGCATAAATATTAGTTAGCCTAAAAAGGAAGTATTCTATATTTCTAACACCTCTGAATTTTGATCTGAATGCTTTTATTTTAGCATTGAATGATTCTGCAGAGGCATTAGTGCTTCTGTTGTCAAAATAATTTAATATGGTTTGATAATGATTCATAATGGTACGAGAGATTGTACCGAAAGACTTAAACCCAGATTGATTTACTTTTTCATGCCATTTGGCTAATTTTGCAAAACCTATGATTTTGTCTTTTGTATTCTCAAAGATGCTACGGAGCTCTTGAGTTAGATTGTATCCTTTTTGAATATCAGGATACAATTCAAATAGTAACGCAGCACGTTCTGTTTGATTTTGAGTCCATTTCGATTTGGTTTTGTACAAGAAATAGCGGCTTCTGGCTAGTAATTGTTTAAGGGTATCCCCATTTGAAAGTAGTATAGATTCGAAATTTACTTTTGATTTTTTGGCTTTTTCAATAGCATCATTTTCCAGATCGATAACTTCCCAACGATGTTTAATCCTTATTTCCTGCAGGGCCTCTGTAGCTAGCTTTTGAACATGGAATCGGTCTGTAACGCGAGTAGCATTAGGAAAACACTTTTTAGCTATCAATCCCATATTTCCCGCCATATCCAGAGTGATTTCCTTGACTAGATTTCGTTGTTTAAGAGCGATTTTTTCAATAACTGAGATAACTGTTTCTGCTTTAGTTCCTGCAACCATAGCCACTATAGTTCCTTTTCTACCTTTACCGGATTTGTTGGTTAAAATAGTATAGAGTTCACCATTTGAAAGAGAAGTTTCATCTATTGATAAACGCTTTCCAATATTTTGTGGAAAGAGAAGCCATTTTTTAGCATGTGATATTTGATCCCAAACTTTGAAATCACTTAGAAAATCTTTGTACTGACATTGCAGATTTCTACCAGAAACTCCGTAGAAAGAGGCAATGGTATTACAATCATTTGGACTTGAATCGATTGATCTCTTTTAAAAAAGACGCAAACTCCTGGGTTACACGAGTTCCGTCTGCTACTAAATTCCAATCTCTAAAAACGATCTTTCCAGTATCTTCATTTAGCCATCTTCTGCGAGTGATATGAAGATATACCTGATGTCCACGGATAGGAAAATCCTGAACCGTTATCTCTTCAAAGAATCCTTTTGAGCTCAATTTTGATTCTCGGTATTCTTTAGGTATCGAATTAATCTCTTTTAAATAAAGATGTAGGGTTTCGCCTTCCTTTTTATAAGAAGTAAGTTCAAAGTAATCTACTATTATCTCAGGTAATAATAACTTCAGAAGGTCGATAAAAGAATCTTGCATTAGGGGGATCTTAAAATACAAATATCGAGATTTTAATATTTCCCCACAACAATACGCATTGATCCATTTTCAATTATTACTATGATCTGTATCTTTTAAAAATTTAATTAAACCTTTCATGTAGGTTTGCTGATCATCATACATACTCATATGACTTCCTTTGTCACAATACAAATAGGTTCCATTTTTAACCTCTGTCGCTATCCATTTCATATGTTCCGGATCCATTGTGTCGTATTTTGCACCAATTGATAATGTTGGTACTGTAATTTTAGGAAGTTCTTTTGTAACATCCCATTTTTCAAGTTTACCTGAAAGACCAAATTCACTTGGTCCCTGCATCGTAACATAAAGTGATTGGTTAATTTTACTAAAAGCACGATTAACAGGTTCCGGCCACAAGCTTGCATCTAAACGTAAAATATGTTTCGAATAAAAATTAGGCACAAGCAATTCCATATATTTCGGATTTTCAAAATCCTTGTTTTTTTCGATTTCCCTGATTCTGGCTAAAACTTTTGGATCTAGTTGCTTTGCCAGTACCTCTTTGGCATACTTATCATATTCTGGAGCACTCATCATCATATTTGAAATAATAAGCCCTTTTATATTTTGTTGATATTTAAGGGCGTATTGCGCCGCTAAAATTCCACCCCATGAGTGTCCTAATAAATAAAAATTGTCCTTATCCAGTTTTAGTGCCTGACGTACCTGCTCTACTTCTTCAACAAAACGCGGCAAATCCCAAAGTGCCGGATCGTTTGGGTTATCAGAATTACCGGTTCCTAGCTGATCGTAATAAATAAACTCAATGCCTTCTGCCGGTAAAAAACTTTCCATACACTCAAAATACTCGTGCGTTGCTCCCGGTCCTCCGTTAAGTAATAATAACTTAATCTTTGGGTTATTTCCAATTCTCTTTGTCCATACATTAAATTTACCTTTTGGTGTATTAATTTGCAGCACCTTTACGCCTCCCGTTTTTATACCAGAAGTATTGTCTGCCAGATAAATACTAAAATCCGTATTTTTATTTCCTACGGTATTTTCTTTATTACATGCATTTAAAAAGAATGCTGCTAAGGCCAGTAAAAAAATATTTTTGTAAGCAATCATGGGCAATGTTTTAATTTATTTATGTTTATCTAAAATTTTAATTTAATTAATTGTAACCAAATGTTTTTCAATACTCGATCTTTGAGATTCGTACTGCTCAGGAAGCTTTAAGTTTTGACCTAATTCTTCTAAACTTTCATCTACTGTAAATCCGGGATTATCTGTTGCGATTTCAAATAAAACTCCTCCCGGTTCTCTAAAATATAAAGAATGGAAATATTGTCTGTCTATTTGTGGTGTAATTGACAATCCGTATGCTTCAATTTTTTCACGGAAGTGCATTAAAATTTCATCATTTTGTACACGGAAAGCAACGTGGTGAACAGATCCGTTGGCAACGATACCCTTTTTTTCATCAGTCAGCTCCACTAAATCAACAATGGAAGCATTTTCTACAGCAGTTGTTGCATAACGGTAGCGGTTTACGTCCTGATCAATCAATTTGTAGCCAAAAATTTCTGTTAAGATTGCAGCAGTTGCTTTTATGTTATTTAAAGTCAAAGTAATGTTATGAAAACCTTTTGTCGCTACATCCTCTTTTACTTCATCGGTTTCCCAGGGTTTTCTATTATCAGCTGTTTTAGATTCAATTAATTCTAATTTTAAACCATCAGGATCAAGAAAAGTAAGGTATTTTTCTCCAAATTTTTCAGCTGGTTTATTATAAATTACGTTGTATTTCTCAAAACGTTTCTGCCAGAAATCAAGGCTTCCTTTTGAAACAGAATAACCAATTTCGGTTGCCATTCCAGAACCTTTTCTGCCTTGCTGAATTCCTTCTCCCCAAGGAAAAAAAGTTAAGATAGTTCCTGCACTTCCTACCTCATCACCAAAATAAAAGTGGTAAGTTCCGGGATCGTCAAAATTAACCGTTTTCTTTATAAAACGTAATCCCAGTATATTAGCGTAAAAGTTAAAGTTGCGTTTTGCATCACCTGCAATTCCCGTAATATGATGTAAACCTAAAATTTTATTTTCCATGGTATTTATATATTAGTTGTTGTAATTTCATTACAAATTTACTTCTAACATTCCCGAACATCCATTGATCTAGATTAAGAAATAAAAATTGCGTTTTACATCTATTATTCTTAAATAGTTTTTAGTATTATTTTACTTTTTTGAAAGAAGCGCCTCTAAATCTTTAATTTGCAGTTCAAGATCAGTAATACGTTTATTTTGAAGATCAAAAACTTCTTTGATTTCTGCAACTGTATATCGTTGTGTAATATGCTGAGGACAATTCCAATCATAAGCTTTAATTTTAAAAACCATTATTTGTTCTGGCTTAAACTTATAATCTTCAGGTTTTAGCTTTTCATATAAATCACTGTTGTCTTCAACATCTAAGATTTGGGCTTCTGCATAAATTTTTAAACGTGCTCTATGAGGATATGAAACCATAATAATGGCTACTTTAGGATTTTTTGCAATATTTCCTACCGAAATATATTGACGATTCCCAACAAAATCAATAATTCCAATCGTATTTGCATCTATAATTTTTACAAATCCTTGTGGTCCGCCTCGATGCTGTATGTAGGGAAATTCATTTTCACCATAAGAAGCCATATAAAAGCTATCTTGATTTTCTATAAATGCTATCTCCTGTTCTGTAAGACCATCGGTATATGACATTTTTTCCATTCGGGCATAGCTGTTACGACTTCCTTTTTTTTCCTGAATTTCTTTTATGGCATCGCTGAAAGCTAGTTCTTGATAATTCATTGCAAATTTATTTTTTATTATATTTAAAGCTCCTGAATTTGTCTGACCATTTGGTTTGTAAATCCCCATTCGTTATCGTACCAAGCCATAACCTTCACCAAATCTCCATCGACCACTCTTGTCATTTCTAGATCCACAGTTGCAGCATAAGTACTTTTAATTATGTCGCTCGAAACCAATTGTTCATAACTAACTTCGACGACTTTATTGTAGCGAGGCGTTTGCGCTTCTTCGCTTAAAATCGCATTAATTTCTTCTACCGTAGTTGCTCTTTGCGTTACGAATGTAATATCAGATATTGAACCAATTGGTACTGGAACACGCACGGCAATACCATCAAATTTGCCAACAAATTCAGGTAATGCTTTTGTAACTGCTACCGCTGCACCAGTGGCAGCTGGTGCTGAATTAAGCCCTGCTGCACGTCCCATTCTTGGTTCTTTTTTAGAGGGAGCATCGACTAAAGTCTGAGAAGCAGTATAAGCATGTGTCGTATTTAAAATTGCCTTTTTTATTCCTACACGGCGCCCCAATATTTCTATGATTGGGCCAATATTATTCGTTGTACAGCTTCCGCAGGAAAAGATTTCTACTTTACCTTCCTCTGTATTCACACCGTGTACAATAGTAGGAGTATCCTTTGTAGGACCAGAAATAACTACAAATTTAGCACCTGCCTGCAAATGCTTTTCTGCATCGGGTTTATTGGTAAAAAAACCGGTACTTTCGATTACAACATCAACACCGAGTGATTTCCAGGGAAGTTCTGAAGGATCTTTTATTGTTGTATATTTAATTGCCTTTTCTTCAATAAATATAGTATCTTCTCTAAACGATACTTCTTTTTCATATTTGCCATAAATACTATCTCTTTTCAGTAAAAAAACAGCATTTTCAATGCTCATCAGATCATTAATTCCTACTACTTCCTGACTTGGCGTATCAGTAATAATTTTTAACGCGGCCCTGCCTATACGGCCAAAACCATTAATTGCAATTCTTTTCATGTGATAGTGTATTTAATTTATAATAAGAAATATAGGGTGACTGTTGCCCCAATAACAATTGCATTTTTTTTTACCCTTGCTATATTAATTTTTTCTTTGCATGCATTTCCTAAATAACCTCCCAAAATAGCCCCACTTATCATTACCAGCGCAAAAGGCCAAAAAATCAACCCCGAACAAATAAAAATAATAATCGCTATTCCATTACTGGCTCCAACTAAAAAAAACGCTAATCTTTCCAGAGTGTCATTTCTTTTGATTCCGTAAAAACTGTACAGGATAAAAATGATCATTCCCATGCCTGCTCCAAAATATCCTCCATAAATACCTAGTAAAAATATCGGAACTAGTTTTGTATGTGAGTATTTAAACTCTTTTCTGAGTGCAAACTTCAAATTAAAATAATTCTGTATTTGATTATAAAAAGTAAAAAGAATCCAGGAACACAACAATAAATAAGGTGCAATATTTTCAAACACCTTATGCGAAAAGGTTATGAGCAGAAAGGCTCCAGTAACTCCTCCAATTGTACAGGATAAAACCATATAATTGAAATGCCTCTTAGAAATCTCCCTTGTTTTTATAATGGTTTTTGATGAGACAAGAGAACCGGACAAAAGAATGATGGTCGTAGTTGCAGTTCCTGTTACAGGCTGTATACCTCTAAAAATCAAACTTGGAAATATAACAAACCAGCCTCCTCCTATAGTTACATTCACAGCACCTCCTATGATGGCCATTAAAAATAAAAAGAAAAGTTCAAAATAATTGCTCATAATTATTAAAAGTTTAAATACCAATATGTTATTATTTCATCTGCTATATCATTTCCAAATTCCTCAAGTGCAAAATGACCTGTAGGATAAAATAAAAGTTTTGAATCAACAAGGTTTTTCCCGAGCATTTCCGCACCTTCCTTTTTGAATACTTGATCATTTTCTCCCCACACAATCAATGTAACGGGTTGCAGATTTTTTAAAAAATCCTGCCAGACAGGATAAAGCGCTACATTACTACTATAATCTCTCTTTATTTCCATCTGAATCGTTTTAACTCCCTCCCGCTCCATTAAAAACTGATCTAAAAAATAAGCTTCTGGAGCTATATTAGAAATATCCTGCGTTCCATTTGTGTATTCCCATTTGGTATAATCGAATTCAAAAAAGCTTTTTAGTTTACTATAGTTTTCAAAATCATCCTTTTTATATAATTCACTAACTTCTTTTAACACATTACCAACCCCTTCAGTATAAATATTTCCATTTTGAAAAATAAGCATCTCTATTATTTCGGGGCGTTTAATTAGTAAACGCATTAAAATGGGTGCACCGTAGTCAAAAAGATAAAAGCTCGCTTTATTTATCTTTAACTTTTCCATAAAATGGGTAACAATAGTAGCGTAATTTTCGAAAGTATAACTAAACGTTTCCAAACTCGGAACATCGCTGAAACCGAATGCAGGCAGATCGGGAGCAATAACATGAAAATGTTTTGATAATTTAGGGATCACATTTCGAAACATATGCGAAGAAGAAGGAAATCCATGAAGTAATAACAAAATAGGATTTCCATACTCTCCGGCTTCTCGATAAGCGATTTTTATCGAATCTATACTTATAACCTTATGACTTATTTTAGCTGCATGCATACTCTCAAAATCCATAACATTTTAAATTATAAAAAGGTTCATAATGTAGTACATGAAATTATTTCATTTTCCGATTCTCTTACTGAATTTCCTAATCTAAACAGCGAAATACTAAATCTCTTTTTAAGCTTTTTTATCCCACAAACTTAAACATTGGCTCCAATTGCATTTCTGTTATATTCTTGCCAAAAATTATAAAAAATAAAGATATTGGAGTCCGGTTCTTTATTCTGGAATTCACAAAGAAATAAAGCAGGAATAACTAACTACTACTCTTCTAATTATTGTGGTTTATAAACTTCCAATTCTATTTCTATCATTAATTCTGGAAATGCTAGTGCTTTTACACCAAGCCAAGACCCTGTTGGAAAATTTTTCTTGTAAATTTCTTTTCTGTATCCTGAGACTTCAAGAAATAACGGCATGTTGGTTGTGAAAATATTTTCCATAATGACATCATCAAATGTGCAGTTATAATGTTTTAATATTTTATCCAAGTCCGAATAGCAATTTTTCATTTGTTGTGCTAAGTCTCCTTTTGCTGCAGGCTTTCCTTGATCGTCAAAACTCACAGCTCCCGAAATCTTAATCGTATTGCCTATTTTTACTGCATGTGAATAACCATATGCCTTTTCAGCCTCAGGACGAAGTAAGAAATATTCCGGTTTTTCATTTACAGTAATGGATTCCTTTTTACTTTCATCTGCAGATCCTTTTTCCTTTTGACCACAACTTTGAATTATAAATGTCAGTCCTAAACATAGTGACATTAATTTTAATTTTTTTAATACGGTTTTCATAACAATAGTTTTTATTTTGCTTACTTTATCAGGGCTTCAGCTTTCCCTTTTATTTGTGTAATTTCCCGTGAAGAAATGATTAAACCAAAAACAGGGTTAATTCATGATTTTATTTTGACTTATAAACCCAATCCCTTTTTGTGATTTTTCAGATAATAGAAATAATGAATATTATTACTGCCTGTTCTTTTAAGAATAAAAATCATTCCTTATAAAGCTGATGAAGAGATCTAAGTAGAAGATTAAAATCAACTTCTTTACTTACTGAAGCAAAATTATACCGAATGTAAAATTCATTCTCTGTGAATAATTTACTAATGATTATAAAAAACTAAGATTTGATTTTTATTTCCCTGTTAGATTAGCAAACCTTATTTTTCTTTAGTAATTATGCACTCTGTAAGAAACTGAAATGTAGGATTTTATATAAATAAAAAAATAATTAACAAGCTAGATAAACATATTCTGAATAAAAATTAACAAAAAATCAACTTTTTAAAATAGATACAGTAATATTTTATCTGTTTTAAGTAGTTTTATATTAAAAAAATCAATGGAAAAGCAAATACCCATATTTAATACGTTAAAAGAGATTTGTGATTGGTTCGGACTGCCTTCAACTGAATTAATAGGCGAAGATTTTATGCTTCAGGAAATTGACCAATGGAATAAAAATAAACTACTTAATGCCCCCGATAATTACAAAGCCAACTTTTTTACTATTTTTATAATCAATGAAGGCAGTGCAACACACCTTTATAATGATGAAGTCATAAATTTAGAATCATCCGGTATATTTATAACAAATCCTGGTCATCATCGTAATTATAAATTCGATCACTTAGCTGAAGCCTGTTTTATCTGTTTTACCGAAAAATTTCTTGCTGACCAGTGCTTTTCTGATATCTATCAGGAGTTTCCATTTTTACTTTCCGAATCGTTTATTTATACAAAAGCAGATCCAGAAAACTACCAGATAATAAAGTATAATACAAACCAGATTAAAAAAGAAATCCACCGTAGTCCCGATCAGAAAATGGTACTAATTGGCAATATGGTAGAATTTCTACTTATCAAGATTAAAGAGCTTTTTCAAAATCAATTACACAATTTTACTGATAATAATAATAATTCAGTAGTCAATACCTTTCACAGAGATTTAGAACTCTACTTTAATGAAATATTGGAAAGAAAAAAGCCAAAACAATTAGGAGCCAAAGATTTTGCAGCTTTACAATTTTTAAACGAAGATTACTTCTCAGTAGTAATTAAAACAAAAACAGGAAGAACCCCAACTGCATGGATAAACAGCAGACTTCTAAGTGAAGTTAAAATGTTATTAACCGAAACATCTGTGCCGATAGCAGAAATTGCTAACCTGTTTCAATTCACCAACAGTCGTTATTTTAATTCCTATTTTAAAAACCAGACTACACTAACTCCCGCTTTTTACAGGAAAAGTCTACATAGAAGATAGAATCTTTAAATTTTATAAGTAAATGCCACTTTAAGAGTATTACTGAAATTTTCATATCTGATATCTTTGAAAAATAAAAGTTCCCAATTCATAATTTAAAAATTGTTTAACTTTATTTTCCAAAATCATGATACCACAACTAACCACAATTAGCAAATACAAAGACCAGCTTGATTTTTTAAATCTTCCTTTTCATGATTACATAGACAACGATGAGTTTTCAATAGTAAAAGTTCACGAATGGGATTTAAAATTCCCCTTTCAATCGCCAACTTTTAGATCTGATTATTATAGTTTCACTATTGTTACTAAGGCAAATGGCAGTTTTACTGTTGGCGACAATAAGTTTGAATTACGTCCTAATCATGTGGTAGTAACCTGTCCCTATTCCTTTTTTAAAATTGACTGGAACGATATGGAAAAAGTTTACAATATAACATTCCTTAAATCTTTTATCTTAAAATACTTTCCTGGCGGAATTAATAACATTTTAGACTTTGATGCCAGAAATGGTTATTGCTGCTGCCTTCCGGATGATACAATGAATTATTTTGAGCAAACCTGTCTAGAAATATATCAGGTAGCAACGTCAGATGCATGTTATAAAGAAGAGCTCATGGCAAACATGGTACTTAACCTCTTATTTTTAGTCCAGCTAGAACAGCAAAATGAAATAAATTTTAAAAAAAATAACGAAAAAAACAATAAAATTATCATTGATTTTCGTCATAATATGGAAACTAATTTTAACGAATTGATTAATAATAATTGTTCAGTACTTATGCGTATTAAGGAACACGCACAATTACTAAATTTGGATGAAAACTATTTATGTAAAATAGTAACGAGCTGTACTAAAAAAACTGTAAACGAATGGATAAACGAAAAACTTATAGATGAAATCAAGTACCTTTTAAAACATTCCGAAAAATCGATGAAAGATATCGCCTTTCTTTTTGATTTTAGTGACCTCAATTATTTTTACAGTTTTTTCAAAACTCAAACCTCCTATGCTCCAGGGGCCTACAGAAAACATTATCAGAACTCATCTTCAGAGTAACGTTTTTCCTAAAGCAAAAAAATGTACATAAATATAATGCTGAATAATGATTATAGACGATTACTTGTCATATTCAAAGGATATAAATCCAGGTTAATATTAAATTATCAACAGAGTCTTACATTTTAAAAAAGATGGCTAAAATAAAAAATAAGGAAACATATGATTTTTACGATAATGTAAAAATCATGGGAAGCAATTTCTCTGAGGGACATATAGGTGACGACGATTTTTCATTAATAATCTCAAAAATAGTACACCCAAAAGAAAGACTTCCATGGACCTATCCGCCGCATCGTGCAGCTCATTTTATAATGGGAATCGTTATCGATTCCTATGGTTCAATACAATACGAAGATTTAACGGCAAAAATTGAACCCAATATGCTATTTATACATAAACCCGGAACCCTGCAAGAGTTAACATTTAATGAGGTAACTGAAACCTACGGTTTATTATTTTCTGAAGATTTTATTGTAAAATATGCAGGAATTTCGATATATAAGACGTTTCCTTTTTTGTTGTTTGAAAGACATTTACCACTTCATACCACTCCAGAATTTCAACAAGAGCTAAGAACAATCATTCAACTGATTTATCAAGAACTAAAAAAGGATACATCGCTTAAAAATAAATTATGTGCAAATCTCCTTACCCGAATTTTACTTAAGATAAAACAAGAATTCTGGGAAGGTTATAGTATACATAATGTCCAATCTCGAAATCCAGATATTTTAAACGATTTTATACAAAATCTGGAGTTCCACTACGATCAGCTGCTAAAAGGGAAAGTTAAGCATATTCTTCATATAAAAGATTATGCCGAGATGCAGCAGCTTCATGAAAACTACCTGTCAACCATCATAAAGGAAAAAACCGGAAAAACAGCTGGTCAGTTAATCTCTGAAAAAACGCTCTCTGCAGCTAAGATTTTAATTCAGGATTCTCGATACACTATGAAAGAAATTGGCTATATGTTAGGATTTACCTACACCTCCTATTTTAGTATTTTCTTTAAAAAACATACAGGACTCACTCCTTTAGATTACCGAAAAAAAAATTTATAGGAATAAATGTCTATTCTCAATACGATAACTTAGCATCTATAATGTTTACACAAGTTAATACCGCTATTTCAAGATACGTGACCTTCACACAAGAGGAGCTCGATATATTTAATTCATTACTGTATTTCAAGCAAATCAAAAAAAAGACTATTATGCTTCAAAAAGGTGAAAAATGTACTTTTGATGCATTTGTGGTTCGTGGATGTATCCGGAAATATTATATAGATGAAAATGGATTCGAAGTAGTCTTGCAATTTGCAGTCGAAAATTCATGGATCAGCGATATTTCATTTAGCATTTACGAAAAGGATGGTAGCCATGTCTTTATAGAAACTATGGAAAACTCTGATCTTTTAATCTTTACTCCAGAAACCAAAGAGCAGCTTTTTGAGCGCGCGCCACGGTTTGAGAGATCTTTCAGAATTTTGGTGCAACGCCATTTAGCAGTTACTCAAAATCGTCTTCTTCACAATATTACTGACACGGCAGAACAAAAATATGATGAATTTCTACAGACGTATCCTACTATACCATTGCGTGTACCCCAACATTATATTGCTTCTTATCTGGGTATTTCTCCTGAATTTTTATCAAAAATCCGAACCCGAAAACTTAAATCCTGATTTTTAGAAATCTTGTCCTAGTTCAATGCACGGGTTTCATTTATAATAGAAATTTGCTGTGAACCCAAACACTCAAAAACGATGGACAGAAAAGATTTTATCAAAAAAGGACTTTTAGGAACAGGAATGTTTGTTGCCTCAGCAGCTGTTGCTAATATAATGCAGAATGACATTGACGAAATAAAACCACTAGACCCTGTAGGTTTTAATCATTTGCCGTCTCTTGACACTCCAGTAACAGGAAATAGCGTCTTACACAAGGCCGAATCAAGAGGTCATTCCAATCATGGATGGCTTGATACACATCAGACTTTTAGTTTTGCCTCTTATTACAATCCGGACAGAATGCATTTTGGTGTCCTCAGAGTTCTCAATGATGATATTGTAGAACCATCAAAAGGATTTGGTACTCACCCTCATGATAATATGGAAATCATATCCATTCCTCTGGATGGTGATCTGGAACATAAAGACAGTATGAACAATGTGGCCATTATCAAAAAAGGTGACATTCAGGTGATGAGCGCAGGTACGGGAATTTACCACAGTGAATTTAATAATAGAAAAGATAAACCTGTTAAGTTTCTTCAAATATGGCTTTACCCAAATAAAAAAAGCGTAATGCCGAGATACGATCAGATCACACTCAAATCAAAAGACCGTCATAATAAATTCCAGCAAATTTTATCTCCAAATGCTAAAGATCAGGGTGTTTGGATCCATCAGGCTGCTTGGTTTCATCTGGGGATTTTCGATAATAAATTTAACAGTACATACCATATTAAAAAGAGAGGTAATGGTGTTTATGTCTTTATTACAAAAGGAAGCTTTCTGGTAAACGGTACCTTGCTCAACGAAAAAGATGGTATGGGTACTTGGGATTTAGATTCTCTTGAAGTAATTTCTCAGGCGGATGCTTCTGAAATACTTCTGATGGAAGTACCAATGACTATGTAAAATTATCTTTATGCACATTCGACTATTAGTTTTATGAACAGGGAATCCTGAGAGACTGGCTGATTTTTATGGTTTATTTGGATTAAAATTTGAATATCATAAACATGGAAATTCTCCTTTTCATTATGCCGCCATAATGGGGCAAACAATTCTGGAGATTTATCCCTTAGCAAAGGAACAATCGCAACCAGATATAAATTTACGTTTAGGTTTTGAAGTTGTCAACTCTACCGAAATTACTGAGAAGTTAAAGAACAACTATTTACGTTTTATATCCGAACCCACTATAACAGATTTCGGATTTATGGCAATTATCGCTGATCCTGACGGCAGAAAAATTGAGCTTTATGATCAACATACTACCTTTTGAAATTCAGGTAAGCTAAACTTCAGGCAATTTTCAGCATAGCAATATAGCCTCATTCATTACGTTCTACAGCTATACTTTATTTATCATCACATGTATAATGAAATCTGCCTTAAGTTATTCTTTAGGCAGAATGCAAAAAAAAGAAAACCTGAAAAACCAATAATTACCAGACCAAAATGGTTCTTTTGTTCATTTTAAATACCTTTAAAGGAAAATTTGGGCTTATTGATTTTTGGGCTTCGTGGTGTGGCCCCAGCAGAAAAAAAGCCATGAGCTTATTTCATTAAAACAGCAATTTGTAGCAGCTAATTTTGAAATAGCTGGAATTTCTTTAGATAAGAATA
The DNA here is from genome assembly GCF_015350725.1 of Flavobacterium sp. CSZ. NCBI lineage: Bacteria > Pseudomonadati > Bacteroidota > Flavobacteriia > Flavobacteriales > Flavobacteriaceae > Flavobacterium > Flavobacterium sp. CSZ. Next base: position 49,915 of record NZ_JADKPQ010000007.1, on the reverse strand, counting down.
AAGAACAATGGAGCGCAGCTATTACAAAAGATAAATTAGATTGGGTAAATCTATTAGATCAGGATCAAAAATTAAAAAGCATTATTGGAATAGAAAATATCCCCTATAATTATCTTATTGATGATAAAGGTATTATCATAGGTATTAATCTTTCGGTAACAGAAATAGAAAAGATTATAGTAGCCAATACCAAAAAAACATAAACATAAACTTATTCTTAATTCGTTTAATTGCATAAAAAAAGATGGGGCATTCAACTGCCCCATCTTTTACACTTAATTATTTCCCTGTTTTTCTCAAAAGGAAATCTTTGATAAGTGCCCCCATTTCACTCCCAAAACTTTCAAGTGCAAAATGTCCTGTGCTGAACAAATGAAACTCTAGATTTTTCAGGTCTTTTTTGAAAGCCTCAGCTCCTACTCCTGGAAAAATATAATCATCTTTTCCGTAAACAACAATGGTATCAGGCTGGTACTTTCTAAAATATTCCTGCCATTCAGGATACAATACCACATTGGTCTGGTAATCGTAGAACATGGCCAATTGAATGGCGCCATTTTCCGGACGCTCTAAATGTCTCAAATCAATCTCCCAATTGTCTGGCGAAATTACAGAAGCATCTGGCACAGCGTGAGTATACTGCCATTTTAATCCATCTGGAGAGTGAAAACCGCGTAATGTATTTTCTGCTTCTTTGTTATTTATATCACCCCAATATACTTTGATTGGATCCCAGAAAGTTTCAAGACCTTCCTCATAAGCACAACCATTCTGAATGATTAATGTGTCTATTTGATCCGGATTTCTACTGGCAATTCTAAAACCTATCGGCGCACCATAGTCCATCAAATAAAGGCTGAATTTCTTTATATCCAATTCGTCTAATAAAGTTTTAACAATATTCGACATGTTTTCAAATGTATAATCAAACTCTGCAATTGGAGGCTGCTCACTTCTGCCATATCCTGGATAATCTGGTGCTATTAAATGAAAATCATCTGACAGATCGTTTATTAAATTTCGAAACATATGGGATGATGTTGGATATCCATGAAGCAAAACTAGCGTTGGCTTGTTTTTATCACCGGCTTCTCTGTAAAAAATTTCTACTCCATTAATTTTTCTTGTATGGTAACTTGTTTTCATAATACTGTTTTTTTTAATTAAACTTTTACTTTTTAAACTCTATTTTTAAATTGATTAAATAAATTTTCTGTCACTTTCTTTTATGGGCAGATCGTTGATACAAGCGAATCTTCTTTGCATTAATCCATTTTCATTAAATTCCCAATTTTCATTTCCATACGCCCTAAACCACTGCCCTTCTTCATTATGATATTCATATTCAAATCGAACAGCTATTCGATTATCTGTATGTGCCCAATATTCTTTTTTAAGCTTATAATTAAGTTCTCTTGACCATTTTCCCGTTAAGAATGCTACAATTTCTTCGGTGCCGTTTATAAATAGATGACGGTTTCTCCATTCACTGTCAGCTGTATATGCCTGCGAAACTCTATAGGGATCTTTACTGTTCCAGGAATCTTCTGCCAATTGAATTTTCTCAATTGCCGTCTCCAATGTAAAGGGCGGAATTGGATATCTCTTTACCATGATTTATATTTTTAAGTATTTCTATACCACAAACTTAGCCATTATACACAATTGCATTTCTGTTATATTCTTACCAAAAATTATAATAAATAAAGATATTAGAGTTCCCTTTCTTATTCTTGAAATAAAAAAGAACTAAGGAGTCGAATCATCCAGAAAAACTGATTTAAAAGAAGGTATCTTGCCTACTAAAAACCATCTGGATTTGAGCTTTATTTAGAATTTTAACTCTTATACATAGCCTAAAATAAAAAGCAGCATCCAATAGAATGCTGCCATCTTAAAAAGCGAATTAATTTATTAACACTGTTGGTTTTAAATTTTTATTTATTTTTCCTTGCTGATATAATAATCTAACGAATATCTACCTGGGCCAATAAAGCATATTAGTAAAAAACAAAGACTATAAATTAAGGGAACATCTTTTACCAGAGCCGGATCATTAAAATGTAATACAAAATAACCTGTCAGGGTAACCGCTAAAATTGGTAAAGTGGCTATACGAGTCATTAAGCCAAGTATGATAAAAATAGGCATGACAAGATTTGCAGTTGTTGCAAAAGCTTGATTTAATGCCTCGGGTAGTCCTAAAGGATTAGGGACAACTTCCGCTAGTGCTGTCCCAATGCCTATTTTTTTTAACCCATGAGCATAAATTAGTTCGCATGAAATGGTAATCCTAAAAAAGAGCAAAACAATGTTATTCAATTTGGTACCCAAATTTGAACGTAATAAAGAATATATATTTATCATTATTTCTATTTTATGCTAATTAGTGTTTAAGCATTGCTCTGCCATACTGAACACCAATTCCATATGATCCACCATATTTTTGAACTAAATCTGTTACGGCTGTATAGGTTTCTGATCTTGACCAATCACGTTGCAACTCTAATAAATATTGCATAGAGGTAATTGGTCTTGCTCCGGCCTGAACCATACGAGTCACTGCCTGATTATGAGCTTCATCAGTCACATCTCCACTTGCATCCGTGATCACGTAAACAGTGTATCCATCATTTATGGCTGATAATGCAGGTCCTACAATACAAACCGAAGTCCATAAGCCGCCCATTACTATTGTTTTATTTCCTTTCCCTACAACCTCTTTGTAAGCATTAACATCTTCCCAGAAATTCATAGTGGTTCTGTCAAAATACTTAGTACTTGATTTAGGATAAAACTCCAAAACTTCAGGAAAAACCGGCCCGCTAAAAGACTCTTCAGCTACCGTTGTAATAACAGTTGACACTTTAAAAATCTTAGATGCGCCTGCAACCAGGGCAGTATTAGTCCTTAGCTGATCCACCGGCATATTACCCACTGCAAATGCCATCTGGCTTTCATGATCTACTAAAATCAAAGTATGATTTTTTGGGTTTAACAATTGTGGACTTGGTTTTTGTGCAAATGCATTTAGTGAAGACAATGCAACTGCTGCTGCTAAAATTAAATTTTTCATAATGATTCAGATTTAATGGTTAATTTTTTTAACTGTTTGATTTTTATAACTTCTTTTTAATTAAACTTTAGATCAATTTTTAAATTGATGATCTAGTACTGATTTTTTCTATCTAACTTTTTTACTCAAAAAGTTTAGAATGAGTTTAGAAATTTCTAAATGGTGTTCTTCTAATGCAAAGTGACCTCCGTTTAATAAATGAATTTCAGCATTTGGGTTATCATTTTTATATGCATTAGCCCCTGCGGCGATAAAAAACTGATCGTTTTTACCCCAAATAATTAGCATTGGTGGCTTGTATTTGGCAAAATACTGATGCCATTTTTCATATAGCGCTATGTTAGATCCATAGTCTCGAAACAGGGCAAGTTGGATAACATCATTTCCTTCTCTGTTCAAATAATATTGATCGATGCTATAGCTGTCGGGTGCTATTTTTTCAGGGGATTCCGCGCCAGCTGTATATTGCCATTTCGTGGCATCAACGGTCAGAAAAAAACGTGCTGCCTTTTCAGTTTCGGTATTTTGATTTTCAATATATGCAGTCAAAGGTTTTAGAATTTCACCTAATCCCTCAACGTAGGCATTTGCATTTTGGATTATAAGTGACTGAATCAGTTCAGGTCTTCTTGTTGCTATTCTCATTCCCACGGGTCCTCCATAGTCCTGAATATAAAGACTCGTTTTTTTGATTTTTAATTTATCAATAAAATGTTCCATTGTAATGGACAAGTTATCAAATGTGTATTGATACTGCCCAGGAGTTGGGGCACTGCTTTGCCCAAAACCAGGATAATCAGGAGCAATTACATGATAATTAGAAGCAAGTTCATTTATCAGATTTCGGTACATATGTGACGATGACGGAAATCCATGTAATAAAATAATGGTCTGTTTAGTTCTTTCGCCCGCTTCACGGTAGAAAATTTTTAAACTATCAACGAGAATTGTTTTGTATTCGACAGCTTTGTAAAGGGTACTCTGTAAAGCCACCTTTTTCTCTACAGAATGTTTTGCATACGATTTAAAGCATGTTAAAAACATAATCGTTAAGATGGACATAATAAGTTTTGTCTTCATTTTATTTGTTTTAGTTTTTTAATAAATGGTCTACAGAATGTTTTCCCCGATCGAGAAATTATCAGATTGAATGTTTAAAGCAGCTAAGCGTAAATTATTTTTTTTGATATCCTCCATAAAAATTGACCGGTGACCATTCTGGAATTGCTTTTTCTATTGCAGGGCTTAGTTTTGCAAACTCTTTGTCACCAAAGACAACATTGCCCCCTACTACTGTTAAAACAGCTGATAAATCTTTGATTTTATTTTCTGGTATGCTGAAATAATCATCCGATAATAGTGTAAAATCGGCAAACATTCCTTTCTCTAAAGTACCTTTTACAGCTTCTTCTTTTGATACCCAGGCACTACCTTTTGTGTATAATAAAAGTGCTTCTTCACGGGTAAGTAAATTGTCGGGAGCACTTAATTGTAATCCTCCCACTGTTTTGCCAGAAACCATCCAGTATAATGCAGGCCAGGGATTATAACTCGCAACTCTTGTTCCGTCAGTACCTGCCCCAATAGGAACTCCAATTTTGATCATTAATTTTAAAGGCGGTGCATATTGTGCTTTAGCTACTCCATATCTTTCAACAAAATATTCTCCTGCATAAGCCATTCTGGCTTGAATCGCAATACCTCCGTTCAGCGCTTTAACTCTTTTTAATTGTTGCTCCGTAACGGTTTCTGCGTGATCAAACAACCATCTTTCTTTTGCTAACTTCCCGTTCGTTTCTTTATTAACTTCTTCAAGAACATCCAGCAAATTAGCAATAGTTTCTCCATAGGTCGCGTGAATTCTAAACGGCCAATGACTATCAACATGCAAACGAATCACTTTTTTGATATCACTTCTCCAAGATGGTCTATCTTCTAGTATAGGTTGAGGTGCTAAAAAATTTTCAAAATCACCGGCACTCCATGTCAAAAATTCTCCGCCTCCTTCTAATTCATATCCATGGTCCAAATGAATTTCTCCGTTATTACCTACTTTATTCGTTGAAATCCAATTTTGAAATTCGGCAAACTCTTTTCCTTTATTTTGAGGAAATAAATAATAAGACAATCGTATAGGCATTTCTCCCTGATTTGCGAGTAATTTTGTCGCGCCATAGTCTTTAGGAAACGCATGCCCGCCACCTCCCGCATCGATACCGCTTGTTATACCATATCGGTTCAATTCTCTGTAAAACTGTTTTGTAGAATTCAACATTTGCTCTTCAGTCATAGGTGGCAATGCTCCAATTGCCGCATAAAGGATTGTCGGGTTTGGTTCTGCTAATAATACTCCGGTCAATTTACCATCCGGACCTTTTTCATATGAGCTTCCCTCAGGTGGTTTAGTGTTTTCATCAATTTTAAGCACTTTTAAACCACTTTTATTCATCCATCCTCGACTATATAGAAATAATACGAATGCCGGAACATCTCCTGTTGCTTCATTAATTTCCTGGGTTGTTGGAAATCTTTTTTCTTCAAACTGAAAAGGACTCCAGCCTCCTACCACTCTCACCCACTGACCTTTTGGAGTTCTGGCAGCTTGTTCTTTTAACATTCTTAGCGCTGTTTTTAAAGAAGTTACGCCATCCCATCTTAATTCAGCGTTATAAAAACGCCCTCCTCTGGTTAAATGCAAATGAGAATCATTCAATCCAGGAATAATGGTACGCCCATTAGAATCAATAACTTTAGTTTGGTCCCCTTTTAATTTTAGAATCTCTTCATTAGTTCCAAATGCTAAAACTTTTCCTTTTTTTATTGCTATCGCTTCACTAATGGTGTTGTTTTGATCCATAATGGCAATTTTACCATTGGTAACAATTAAATCCGCTGTTACAGTGTCAATTTCCTTTTTATCTTTTTGACAAGAAAGGAAGAATATAATTATTAATACTAAGTATATAGAATTTCTCATTGTGACTGTTTTTATATATTACTAATTGGAATATTACCTTAACCGTTTAAGGTTTATTTAGAAGATTGCTTCTTTGAAATTAATCCATTTTAGAAGCTGAAATAATGACATCTGCAACAAGCTGAGGCTGTGATATATAAACTGCATGACTTCCTTTCACATATGTGAAAATGGTTTTGGAACGTTTGTACATTGCTTCCTGAATTTCTGGTGGAATACTCTTGTCTTCAGTTGCAATTACGCCGTATGCAGGTTTTGATTTCCAAGCCGCATTTTTAATTGGTGTTACAAATCCTTTAGCATAAAATGCACCTTGCGAAGCATACATAAAATTGGCATCTTCTGCACTTAGATCAGCACATATTCCCATGTGGTATTTATCCTTTTCATAATAAATAATACCATTTTCATCTGGAGGCAGAACACCATTTTCTGTTGCTGGTGGAGCAGTCTGTATCCATTGTAAAGCTGTTTCTCCATCTCCTGGCTGAAATGCTGCTACATAAACTAATGCTGCTACATTAGGATGATTACCAGCCTCAGTAATTATAGCTCCACCATATGAATGCCCTACAAGAACAGCGCTTTCATCTAGTTTGTCTAAAGCTATTTTTACAGCCTGAACACCGTCTTCCAGTGATGTTAGCGGGTTGTGTACCACCGTAACATTATAACCCTTATTAGTAAGTATGTCATATATACCTCTCCATCCTGAGCCATCTGCAAATGCACCATGCATAAGCACTATATTTTTAATTTTTTTCATGCTTTTATTATTTTTTTAGAGATTAAAACGCAGAATATTTCTTATCAAATTTGAAGTCTGATGAAACTAAAAACGAGTTCCTTTACTTGTTGAAACAAAATTACACCTAATGAAAGCGTGCTTTTCTGTGAATAATTCACTAAAAATTATAATAAACTAAGATTTGAAAAGTTTTGCCACTTTACATCGATAAAGAATATTTTGTTTTGTAACTACATTTAAGATTGAATAGTGTAATCACATTGAAAAACAGAAGATTAAAAATCATATACAAAAAAAACTTCCGTTAATCATATTAAATATGACGAACAGAAGTTTCGATAATATGTTTAGATTTTATTGTAATATTAATCTACATTACGGCAATTTTATTTTGCTTCCTGACTTAAAATAGCTGAGACTACGGTCGGTTGTGAGAAAAATGGTGTATGGCTCGTAGGTAAAGAATATGTTTTTGTTATATTGGCAATTTTTGCCATACTTTTTTGCAAGGTCAGTCCTATAGCATGATCATATTCAGTAAAAATATATACCTTATCTATTTTACCAAAATTAGCAGCTGTAAGTGCAACTGGAGTCGCAAGTGGTCCCATTGGCTCTGGCTTAAAATTAGCAACCAGACCATCGGCTATTTTTTTAGGCGCGTCTGCTGCAAAAAAATCTAAAATGCCTTCTTTAGCAATTCCTACCACACCTGATTTTTCATCAGGCTGAATGTATTGCCCGATATGAGTTTCTTTATCTGACGCCGAAATTGAAAAAAGGCTTTCCCCATTATTTGGTACATATGCGCAAAGGTAAATCAGTTTTTTGATTTGTCCGGGAATTTGCTCAGCGGTCGCGCTGATAACCATTCCTCCAAAACTATGCCCCACAAGAGTAATATTTTTCCTTGTTCCAATTGCTTTTTTAACAACATCTACGTAGCCTTGCAGCGTCAATGATGCAACTGGTGTATTGTCTGCTCCATGTCCCGGCAAATTTACTGTTATTACTTCATTACCACTCTTTTTAAGTTCTGCTTCAACATTCTTAAAATCAGCTGCTGAAGACCATGCTCCATGTACTATAACAATTGTGTTTGTGCTAACTGTTTTAGCCTGAGTTGGAGTTCCGAAAGCGGTCATTAAAATTACCGCCGCTGTTGTAATTGATTTTTTCATCTTTAAAAAATTTATAGTTATATTTATTGTGTTACTCAATTTTGTTTTCAATTCTCTACTTACTGAAATCATTTTATAAAATTAAAGTCAATGTACTGGCTGTAAACAGTATGTCTTTGCCATTACTAACATCTTTAATAAAATCCCCACTGTTAAACCAAGTGCCTTCCAAAGTAAAACTCAGGTATCTATTAAAAGCATATTCAAATGACGCTCCTAATTGATTTCCTATTTTTTTTGAAGTCGAATTGGAACTATTGAATAATATTGCACCATTTGGCTGATATATAGCATCGTTCTCTGAAGCCCGCCAGAACATATCATAATCGACACAAAAGTTTAATTTTTGTGTTAACTGAAACTCCAGAAAAGGATGTATGTCAATCAGGTTTGAAGGCCCTATCAAAGCAGCTAAACCAAAGTATGCCCCTCGTGGAAAAAGAGGATTAAATGTTTCTATAGAACCATCATTTTTAATTTTATCCCCCGAAATATATTCCGTTTTAAAACCTATTTTCTGAATTCTTTTATTTATCATATAATTAAAAGAATTATTAATTGAAAATGTCCATGCGTGAATGGTTTTCCTGTCAAATTTTCCAAATTGATATGCAGTTTCTATATCATAGTTCCAATTAGAATGTGAGCCCCAAATTCTTGAACCCACTGTATTTCTGTTTTCCAGTCCCGAAAAAGTATTGAACGTGCTTTCTGATTTTCTTATGTTAAAAAAATATACTTCTATATTATTGAAATGTTTAATTCCTTTTATGCTGGTATACAATCCAAAAAGTTTTGTATTTGAATCAATCCTATCATTAAAATTTCCAAATCTATTTTTGACATTATAACCATAAAAAGCATCTGCCGATAAATTGTTTCTTTGATACATGATTTTCATAGCATCAAATGCTAGTCTGCTGTTTGGTCCTTCCCGAACTGAAATCAATCTTTGCGATCCATAATATAGTTCTTGTCTTCCCATTCTAAGATTAAAATTCCTTACCCTTACATCAAAAAACAATTGATGAAGATCTAAAGGATTTTCCTCTAATGGATTCGGATCTAATCTACTGATTGAGGTACTGCTTTGTACTTGACTGAATAAACGAAATGAATCTCCTATTTTTAAATCAACATAAAAAAGCGCCCTGTTAAGTATAAAACCATTATCGTCCTTGATCGCTTCATCCCAATTTTCATTTTCGAAATATTGGTATTGCGTTCTGTTTTCAGCTCCTAAAAAAAGAAAGGTCTTAGACTTTTTAGATATTGCGATTTGTTTGATTTTATAATAAAAATTTTGATTTGTACTATCAATTGAAATAACATCATTATACCTTAAAAAACTAAATTCATTTATTTGCTGTGAATAAACAGTTGAACTAAATACAATTATAAAAATCAGGTAATATTTTTTCATCTGTTTAAAAATTATTTTTAATTCCCCTCTTCTATAAGTTTATTAATATCAAAAATCAACCTCTTTGTATCTTTTACGCTTAAACCATCGTAATAACCTCTAATTCTCCTTTTACAATCAACTAATACAAATGTGCCATCATGAATTATGTTTCTTTGATTAGCATTACCATCGTCAAAGGCTCGTACTTTATAATTTTTAGAAAGTTCAAAAACGTCATTATTTTCACTAGTTAAGAAGGTCCATTTAGTGTTATTTATTTTATATTTTTCTGAATATTTTTTTAACGTTTCAGGACTATCATTCTTATAATCTATACTAAATGACACTATAGATACTTCTTCAACTTCTTTAAAAGCCTTTTCTATTAATTTTAAATGCTTTGTCATTTTAGGACAAATTGTAGGACAACTGGTAAAAAAGAAATCAACAACCTGTATTTTGTTTTCAAAGTCCAAGTGGGTTACTTCTTGATTAAATTGATTTTTTAATAGAAATTCTGGTGTTTGATAATATTTGTTTTTTCCGGTTGAGGGGTCAATGGCTAATTCGCCTAAAATGGGAAGTTGATCATTCCTTGTGCATCCAGCGAAAATCAAAGCAAAAAGTAAAACTCTAAATGTTAGTTCTATTTTCATAATCCTTATAAATTGAAATATTTTCTAACTTTAAAATTTCATCCGGAATATTTCTATTGGGTAATGGCACAGGTTGAAAAATCACATCAATCTTTATCTTCTGATCTATGGCCTGAGCAATTTCCTTTTCAATTTCAATCTGAAGAAAAACTCCGTTTTGTAGCAATACTGAATCTATATCCAAAATTGGTAGAATAGTAAAAGTACCTGTGTATTTACTTTGCTTCTTTCCGTCCATCATATATTCAAAAAATACTCTTGCACAATAAGGCTGATATGGAAGTTGGGCTCTTTCAAAGTGTAGTATAACGTGAGACCTTTCCTTGTCAGCGAAGTCCTTAATTATAGCATTTGTATCTGAAGTTTTTAAATTTAAGATTGCAATGCAATCCTTTTTCGACTCATCTCTCTTTGGTTTATCTCCTTCAATATAGGGATTACAAAAATTAGGATTAAGGTCTAAATCGGCAAAACGATAACCTAGCTCTTCTGTGTTTAATAGTTCTTTTATTTTAAAATCTACCGGACGTCCATTACCATCTGTTACGTATAATTTTTTTTCTAACCACTCTTCACTATCAGGTAATTTATTGTCTGGACTATACGCAAGCCAGGAATCCCAAATACGATCGCAATTTCCATGATGACCATAAAAAATCGGTTCAAAACCAGATTCCACAAAAGTCGCCATCTGTCCTCCAATCCAATTGTGTATATTGTTATGAAAAGACTGTTCCGCCATACCATCAAGCTGTGCATCACCATATTTTTTAATAGCAGGATATCCTCCGAATGTTTTATAATCTTTTGTTCTAAAGCCTGCGCCTACATTGATGAAGTCATTTGGTATTTTGTCATTCGGCCCCACAAACCTTGAAGCATTGAATAATGGATTACTTGCATCTCCCCAATAATGTTCTGGTATAAAATTAGTTTTCGTCCAATCCCAGTAATGCAATGCTAATTTGGGTTCAGATACTGCTTTTTGAAGTTTTTGCTCTAACGACCACAAATATAATCTATGCCAGGGCCATACATACCAATTGTAGTGCACCTGATTAGAATACATACTTGTAGCGCAAAAAGTAGTATGCAGCAACGCATTTGCCTGCCAACCCATTGGATCTAAAGGTGATATTTGTGAACGTTTTTTTAAGATTCCTACAGCATCCTTAAACAACTTTATTTCTGGATGATCAACAGGAATATCAGCAATATTCTTTCTTACCACGATATTTGAATATGCTTTCTTCTCATAACTCCCATTGTCTGGCTTTATTTTGTCGTCTTTACACCCAATTAGCGATGAAGAAACCAATGGTAAGCCTGCAAAACCAACGGAAGCCATACCAAGTTTTTTCAAAAATGATCTTCTCTTATTATCATCAATATTTCCCATATTTATTGTTTTATTTTTTAATTATTCTTTTCAGTAAAAATTTTGTCCATTGCGTATTTACCTCCACCTAAAATAAACAGGGCAATAGCCATTCCTATCCAGAGAATAAAGTATTCGTAGCCTTCGCCCTTTAGTGTTCCAAACCAATTCATAAAAAATCCATTCTTAAGATGTGTGGTGAATATCATTCCCAATGGAAGAATTATATAGGTAAAGGCAATAACTCTGGTTCCTGTTCCGGTAATTAGTGCGACCGCCCCCACCGTTTCCAACATGATTACCAAAAAGCCCATTATCCAGGGTAGCCCTACCGCGTCAGTAAAGAATAACATAGTTCTGGAAAAACCAAGGCCACCAAAACAGCCCAGCAATTTTTGCAAACCGTGCATAAGCACAACAAAACCCAGAATAACTCTTAAAATTAGCGGCGCGTACGATTCGCTTGTTTCAAATAATTTATTTTTCATAATGTTTTATATATATAATTAATATTTTATCAGACCCTCCATTTCAAACTGCTCCCTCAGGATATCTTTCAGATAAACATTAAGAATGGCTGTAAACTTATGTTTTAACTTTTTATATATGCTGAATACATCCAGACCATCTTTTCCTGTTCCCGAATGTAATCACTCATTAAACTGTTGGTTCCCGTATCCTCTATTTCTTCAGAGATTTCAAGAATTAGTCTTTGTTTAGCTAAAAGTATTCCCAGTGACTCTAAAACTTTATCAACAGAATGCTGTCCATCGATCACTTCATTTGTTTCCAAAATTGCTGCTGTTTTAAAATATTCGGTAAAATTGTGATTTGGTTTGAATCCTAATGTTAGTATTCTTTCGGCAACTTCATCGATTTTTAAAAAGAGATTGTTATATAAGTCTTCAAATTTTTGATGTAATACAAAGAAATCATCGCCTTTAATATTCCAATGATATCCTCTCACATTTTGATAAAATATGGAATAATTAGATAGTAAATCATTCAATTGATATGCTAACTCTTTACTTTTTGCAGCATTCAATCCTATGGCGTTTAAATCGTTCATTGTTTTATTTTTAAAATGTTATGAATAAATTATATATCTAATAATCTTGAGTCAACTACAAAACGCTTCCAGTTTAAAAATGGCATGGCGTATGATTTTAAAGTTTTATAGCTCAAAAACGAAGAACTAACCTGAGCTTTTATTTTTTTAGTTTTCTTAACTTCTCTAAGCGTTTCCCCTATTAGAAATGTGCCACCAGAAAAAAAATCGTTTTCCACTCCAGATGAAGTTTCTATTTCACGGTCAAGGACTACCACATAGTATCCTTCTGGCGAAACTTGTAAATTATAGTCATAATTCACAATGACTTTTCTGAAAATGGAATTATCTGCCCCCAGCCGATTTGGTACAAATCCTATTTCCGTTTTATCTTTTAGTTCAGTACGGGTACTTCCAAAATGTTTCCGTACTTTATTTTCTGACTGTATTATTTTTATTTTAAAATCCATATTTCATAAATTTTTTATTTCTAATTCATTTCAGTTCTGATTATGCATCTAATTATTTATCTAATTTTCAATTTCTGGATCATTTCTGCATTCAAACTATCACTATAAGCTCCGTAAGCATCTACCAATAATCCTTTTAATCCATATTCTGTACTTATTGCATAGAGTATTGATGAATCATCCGGGTTAGAATCCCCTTCAAATCGATAAAATGAATCAACAGTGAATTCGCTCGAATCAAATGTTTTATTCAACTTTTTACATTGTAATGTAGAGCCGCTAAGATTAAAATCAAAAGTATACCCTTCGGCTTGCTTTATATTTATTGCCTCTGTAAGTGTATCGTAATTTGTCATTTTGTTTCGGTTTTATAAAATCTATATTTTCAGATAGATTCTTATTATTAATTAGTGCTCTATTTTATTTAATCTGTTAGATGGACTGGTAGATAGTTATGTACCGTTTTAAATTCCAATTTTTCTGCAAATGACTATATATCGAAAACCGATATGAAAATCATATTCAATAGATTTCTTTTTCGTTAGAGCAAAACTACTTCTAAACATAAAAGCAGTTTCTATAGAAAAGTTATCAAAAATTATAAATATTAAAGATTTAGAGATGTAATACAGATTTATTATACTAGTGTCTGATCTAAACATGTAGTAACTATAAGAAACATAATTAGTTAATAGCAAAAAAAACGAGAATTCTATTCTCATGCAAATACTTATAAAAAAGAAGCAACAAGTATAAAACAAGTCAACTAAAAATAATAATGAACCTCGATTGCTTACAAATCAATTAATAGTAGCTACAAAATAGAGTCGGGAATTCTTCAATAAAAAAAGAATAAACTGACATAAAAATCAAAATCTTTAAATATTATAATTTTTAATCAGGATTTGAAACTTGTATCATTACAATTTTATGCAATTTTGAAAAATCAAATCTACATTCACACAAGCCAACACACTATAAATAAGAAACTTAAGATGAAACCCGTATTGACCACTTTAAGTAAAATTACTGAATGTCTGGCTTTTATGAATCTACCAATCTCCACTTACAATAGTGAAGATTTTAGTTTTATAAAACTACATGAAATTGGTATAAAATTACCTTTGCAGTCACCAACATTCCGACCTGACTTTTTTAATTTGTTCGTAATAGTAGATGCATGTGGCAGTTATACTATTGGAAGTAAAGAATATCAATTTCATTCAAATCAAATCGTAATTTCCCGCCCTGAATCGTTTGCATCTAGCTATTGGACAAAAATTCACAAAGTATACACTATTAGTTTTCGCAAAAATTTTCTCCTTCAGTATTTTCCAGCAGGTATTGATACTGTTCTGGAATTAGGTGGAGAAAATGGAATTTCCTGCGTCCTGACTGAAAAACATATGAAATATTTTGAGCAGACTTGCCAGGAGATACACGAAATATCGGTTTCAACAATGGCATATAAAGATGAACTTATTGCAAACCTTATTCTTAATCTTTTATTTTTAACGCAATTACATCATAACAGCGATTCAAAATTGAAACTGGAAGGTGAAAAACAGACCACTATTGTCAGCGCATTTCGTCAAAATATGGAAAATAATTTTAGCAGGCTTATTCGTGGCGAGGACACTTCACTAATGCGAACGAAAGAACATTCCAGATTACTGAATATCAACGAAAATTATCTTTCAAAAGTAATAAGTAATTGTACAGGAAAAACAATCAATGAATGGATTAATGAAAAACTTATTGATGAAATTAAATACCTGCTGAAACATTCAGATAAATCAATGAAAGAGATTGCTGCATTATTGGCTTTTAGCGATCTAAATTATTTTTGCAGCTATTTTAAATCCCAGACTTTAAATGCACCTAACGCATTGAGGAAAGAATTTGATAAAGCTAAAAAAAATAAGACTGTTATTTATAATCCTCAGTTACAATGCATCAGACATTAAGAAAAGAATAAAGAACACCGCACCTGTAAATATTTGGAAAATGGAAAATAGTAAAAAAATTAAATTCACAGATTTTTTTGATACCGTCAAAATAATGGGTCAGAATTTGTCATATGTTGATTTAGATCGTGTCGATATGTCTCATGGACATTTGGGAGATGCTGAATTCTCATTCGTTAACTCAAAAGTACTTCATCCTGATGAACAGCTTCCATTTGTAACACCTCCATTTTTTACGACATTTTTCTCAGTAGGTTTTGTTCTGGATGCTTACGGAAAAATTATAGTTGACAAGCTTCCCTTCAATATCAAACCTGGAATGTTATTTGTTAATAAACCCGGCGAGCTTCAGCAGTTAACATGGGATGTAATAAATGAGTCGTACGGATTAATTTTTACTGAGAATTTTATCTCGAAGTACGCCGGAATATCTATCTATAAAACGTTTCCGTTTTTGCTTTTTGAAAGACAAATTCCATTAAAAACCTCAGAAGTATTTCAACAGGAACTTAAAACAATTGTTTTGCTGATTGTTGACGAACTTTTAAATGATTCGCCTATGAAAAACCAGATTTGCGCGAATCTATTGACCCGGTTTTTGCTAAAAATAAAGCAGGAATACTGGGAAGGTTATACGATTCATAATCCAGAAACGAAACATCCGGATATTGTGACCGACTTTTTCCAAAATCTTGAATTCCATTATGACCAATTGCTAAAAGGTAAAGTACATAGAACTTTGTATATAAAAGATTACGCTGAAATGCAGCAATTACATGAAAATTATCTCTCCAGTATTTTAAAGGAAAAAACAGGGAAAACCGGCGGCCAACTGATAGCGGAAAAGACACTGAGCGCTGCAAAAATTCTTATCGAAGATCCCCGACTATCACTCAAAGAAATTGCCTATATGCTGGGATTCTCATATTTGTCTTACTTTAGTATCTTTTTTAAAAAACATACAGGCCTCTCACCGATTAACTATCGCAAAAAAAGTCTTCAATTATAGCAATTATTTAAAAATGAAAGACATTCAAAACATTCAATTCAGTGATTTTCTTAAATCTGTAAATCTAATAGACAGCGATCTCTCGCATGGACTCATTGGAGATTCCGAATTCTGTTTTGTCGACTCAAAAATATTGCATCCCGAGCATACGCTTCCATGGTCTACTCCACTTTTTTACACTGAATTTTTTTCAATTGGATTTGTAGTGGATGCGCAAGGAATAATTATTGTTGATAAAGAACCATGTACTATTAAGCCAAAAATGTTATTTGTTAATAAACCCCATGAACTTCAGCAATTGACCTGGGACAGTGTTAATGAATCATACGGCATATGGTTTACAGAGAGCTTTATAAATAAATATGCAGGAATATCTATTTATGAAACATTCCCTTTTTTACTATTTGAAAGACATCTTCCACTAAATATTTCAGAAGAATTTCAACAGGAATTAAAAAAAACAATTTTCCATATTGTGAAGGAGCTGCAAAGAGATTGCCCTTTGCAAAAGAAAATGTGTGCCAATTTACTAACCCGATTCTTACTGAAGATTAAAAAAGAATATTGGGAAGGATACAAACTTCAAACGCCACTAAATCGAAATCCGGATATTATACAGGATTTTATGCAAAATCTGGAATTTCATTATGATCAATTACTAAAAGGAAAGATTAATATTGTTATGACTATAAAAGATTATGCCGAAATGCAACAGCTTCATAAAAATTATCTTTCAAGTGTTCTCAAGGAAAAAACAGGAAAAACCGGCAGCCAGATGATCGCCGAGAAAACACTAAGTGTGGCAAAAAGCCTTATGAAAGATTCCCGGCTTTCTATAAAAGAAATTGCTTACATATTAGGTTTTTCCTATCTGTCTTATTTTAATATTTTCTTTAAGAAACATACGGGCCAATCACCAGGCAATTACCGTAAAAAATATCTGAATTAAAGAGCCTAAAAACAAACAGCCTGAATTTACCACGTCGCTCTAATGTTTACAACATCTCCGCGGTACACATGAGCCCGATCACTGTCGGATGCATTAAAATCTTTTCTTACCGAACTTGGAGTATTCTTAGTGTTCTTTTTAAAAAATTTATAAAAATATTTAAGATCACTAAAAGCAAACATTTCTGAAATTTCAGAAATTGGTTTATCTGTATTTTTAAGCAAATAGTTAATTTCATCAATCAGCCTGTCGTTAATCCATTGATTAATTGTTTTACCTGAGGTTTTACTAATCACTTTAGAAAAATTTGTTTCTGTGAGACCTAAAAGTTTTGCATGTTCTCTGGTACGAAGCAACGTGGTAGTTTCACCTGAAATTAACATGTTAAAATTCTGATCTATATTTTTGAGGAATGATGTTACAATCGCGGCATTTTTTTCGTCCGGAATTTCTAATTTTATTTTATTCTGATGTTGTTGAATAAGTAACAATAGATATATAAGAAGGTTAGAGATTATCTCGTATTTACAATTAGAGACAGAAGTGGCTGCGTCATAGATTTCCGCGCAAATTTCTTCAAATTCGCTAAAATCACTTTTATTTAAAAAATAATTAAGTGCATTTGAATTGTCTTTAAATGGAAGATCACCAATACCATCGGGAAAGTATTTCTCAAAGAAAACCTGGGTTAATGAAATACTATATCCAACGGGCGATTCTGTCCACCCACTTGAAAAATAGACATCCGGCTGTTTCATAAATACATGTTGAGGACCAAGTTCGTAAATATGATCACCAACAACAAAAGTGCCTTTCCCACCTTGTATTAACGTTAAAGTATAATAATCAGGTCGATAGATTGGGGTAAGATAGGGCATTTTTAATCCCATATCGTGTAATTTTATTATGGCAAAATCATCGTTGTCAATATAGGAAAAGACCGGTAAATTCATAAAGACCAATATATCCCTAAACTTTTTTAACGAGGTTAGCTCTGGTTTCATTTCAGATACACTTAAATTCTTAATTACTGCATTGGTTACTCAGTCAAATTTAGGGAAATAAATATAATTGTTATAATTACATTTCTATAGAATGCTGTTTCAAAAAGATATCAAAGTAACGCTTTGAAAACGGCAATTAATTGCTATGCCTTTGGATTACCAATTTGGCCTTATTTTTACAACCTCACCACGATACATATGCGCACGATCAGAATCAGAAGCGTTAAAATCATTTCTTAATGAACTTGGGGTAGTTTTTGTATTCCTTTTAAAAAATGTGTAAAAATAGGCAAGATCGGTAAAAGCAAACCTTTGTGCAATTTCGGGAATTGGTGTATTGGTATTTTTTAGTAAGTAGCTGATTTCATCAATGAGTCTGTCGTTTATCCATTGATTGATTGTTCTGCCTGAGGTTTTACTAATTACTTTAGAGAGAAAAGTTTCACTAACATTTAACAATTTAGCATGTTCTTTAGTACGAAATACTGTTGCACTCTCACCAGATAAAAGCATGTTGAAATTCTGATCAACATTTTTGCAGAAGGATGCCAGGATAAGGGCGTATTTTTCACTCTGAATCTCTAATTTAATCTTATTTTGATGTTGTTGGACTAGTAATAAAAAATGAATAAGAAGATTTGCGATCATTTCATATCTAGTATTTGAAGAAGAAATAGCTTCATTATACATCTCCGCGCAAATCTCATCAAATGGTTTATAATCTTCATCGCTGAGTCTGTAATTAAATGCGTTTGTAATGTCTTTTACAGGAATTTCAGCAATTCCATAAGGAAAGCGTTTAGCTATAAACTCTTCATTAAAAGAAATGTTATATCCGACTGGCGATTCTGTCCAGCCACTCGATATATAACTATCCGGATATTTCATAAAGACATGCCGAGCACCAAGTTCAAATACATGGTCACCAGCCATAAAGATACCTTTTCCTTCACTTACAATTATTAAAGTATAAAAATCCGGTCTGAAGGTAGGTGTAATGTAGGGCATTTTTAATCCCATCTCATGAATTTTTATAATAGCAAAATCATCGTTATCAATGTAAGAGAAGACGGGTAAGTTCATATATGCAATCATATCTCTAAACTTTCTTAAGTTGGTTACCTCAGGTTTCATATTTTTATCTACTTGATTGATGTTAGCTAAAAGTAACTTCGTGAGTAAATTTAGTGAAATAGTAAAACAACTACTTAATTGATTTATTTTATTTTTAAAACAGTGTCCAATATGTTAAGAAAATCTATTAATTTATGGAGTGAACACCTTTTTTACCACAAAAAAATTAAGGCAATTTATATTATATTTTTATCAAATAAATAAATTTGACTTCACAATAGAACTATAGTACTCATTTAAAAAAAATTGTAATAGTTATAAATTGATGTTTTAAGTTTCATGACAGAATCGTGGCGCAGTAGATTTTGAACCTGGTATAAATATTAAGAATTGCAGTATATAAAGGAGGGGTTGGATTTACAGTTCGAATCCCTCTTTCTCCGCGAAGGCCGGAAAACAAAGGAAAAATAGGATTTTCAAAGTTTTCAAAAAAGGCCAAAAAAAGCGGTAAACCCCGCAAATCTAACGATTTGCAGGTTTTTTTCTTTTATACCACTTTTCAATATTTATAAAATCGCACAAAATCTTTGTGGCACATTCGTGGCACAGCGTTAGATTTTAAAATTGTGCCACAAAATTGATCCATCTTTTTTCTCAAAAATCGGCAACTAAAGCAATAGAATTCCCTGGAAATTCTCTGCTACCAATGGGCTCTCTTAAAATTTTTAATTCAATTTGATTATTAATTTTAAAACTAGATAATATGTTAAAAGTAATTTTTTGCCAGAAATCCGACAGAGTAAACAAGAACGGCGAATCTCCAATCTATGCCCGTTTGAGCTACAATGACAAACAGATTTCAATGTCAACCGGACAAGCCATTTCAAAAGAAAGATGGGCCAGCACTAATAACCTTAGAAACCAGCTTAAAATTGAAAAGGAAATAATAATCAAAAATCTACTTGATCTTTTCCAACTCAATGCTGCCAAAAAATTTACTGAACTCTTCAGAATTGATCCTGAGGTCAACCTTCAATTATTAAAAGCTGAACTCACAGGAAAAGTCAAAATCGACTAGTCTGAAGGACATTCCATAATTCAGATTATGAATACATACAATGAATTCTTCACCAAAAGAGTAAATACTGGAGAGCGCGCAACGGCTTCACTGCAAAAGTACAAAAGAGCAAAAGGTCTTCCTTTTGAATTTCATCGCCACTACCTACAAAAAGGAAGATATGGAGAAACTGAAATCTAAGTTTAGGTGACATTTGCTTACCACAAGACTTCTGAATTTGAAGAGTCCTGAAGAACTTCAATGCATTTAGAGCAAAAAAACAAGTTGAAAGATATCAAAAGTTTTGCAGTATATTTCCAATTGCGTCCGCACTGCGGACGCAATTGGCATGGACACATATTCTTTTTAGTTTTTAAAACTTATCCAGTTTACTAATTTAAACATGTTTTTATTTCCCAATTGAACGGCAGAGAAAAGATAAAGCCGATGACGCGGTGTTTACTTGATTAAATATCTTGCAAAAGAAGAGCAGCATCAATACGGAACCAGATTTCATACTGCTAATTAAATTGGTATCGAAAATTTTACAGAACATTTCCAATTGTGTCGGCAGTACGGACACAATTTAGCTGGACACAATAGAAGCTCCTGCTATCTATTGATAATAAATAAAAAAGAGAGTTCCATATTGCCGAAAACAAAAAAAAGAATTCGACATCACACCAGATGTAACTACAGATACAGCAGTTTATCTGAAAGGCTTCTAAGGAGCAATGATCAAGAAAGTGCATTGGCAAACTGCACAAAATGAAAAATCACCTTTAGATGCTCTTCAAATTTCTTCTAAGCTCATTCTTTTATTTTTTTGAAAACACATTGCGTATCCGTAGTCACTATTTGTTGTTTTACTTAAGCTGAAAATTGATTTATTTCTTACAACACTAAAAGCTGATATTCGAACAACATTAAAAGCTAATTAACATACAGCACTAAAAGCTAATGATCTGGGGCATAAAAATGAACCAGGTCACAATAGAGCGTGTCACTTTTTTTTCAATTTTAGATTAAGACTAGTTTATTTGTTGCTAAAAATTTCACAGATAATCGGATTTTTTCCGATTATAGCATAAAAAAGCAACAATAATAGACTTAAAATATTGAATCAGAAAGTTAAATAAGCGACCATTGAATAGACATTTTATTATAGCATTTTTTGTACGAACAAATTATGAATTCACAACCTCTATTACAATTTTAGTCCATAATAATCATAATTTGACCTTCCTTTTAAATTATAAAAACTGCCTTCCCAAAGCAGTTAAAAAAAAAGACAGCTCGGAAATAATAACAAGTCCCATTTATGTTTACTAATTTTAACAATACCAGATATACTAATTAAAACACGTTTGATTTTACTATTTTTTTTGCAAAACTAATAACTAAGCTAATATGAGAAATTGGACTAACAATTAAATCAATACAAAATTCAAAAATATCAATAACTAAAACCTCGCCAATCGTTCTTTCATCAATTTAAGATACTTTTCTTTCATTACTTCAGACAAAAATGAAATCTCAATTAATTCATTCCATTTCGTTGTCTTCTCAAACATTGATTTTAAAACGCTATGGATAATTTTATCATTTAACCCTAATCTTTCTTTTCCAAAATAATCAATAAAATCACCCGCTTTAAAATTGCTTTTTTTTCCTTTTAATTTAAGAGCCATTTCTTCCTGTGGATTTTTAATAGCAATAGAC
Organism: Flavobacterium sp. CSZ; assembly: GCF_015350725.1. Lineage (NCBI taxonomy): Bacteria > Pseudomonadati > Bacteroidota > Flavobacteriia > Flavobacteriales > Flavobacteriaceae > Flavobacterium > Flavobacterium sp. CSZ. Next base: position 28,194 of record NZ_JADKPQ010000007.1, on the reverse strand, counting down.
GAATTCAGGAAATCATAAGCAGGCGTTAGAGTTGTTTTTCCTGATTTTGTTATCAAGGAAAAGTTTTTGAGATGCATGTCTTCATTACCAGTGATAAAACAGAATAGGATTCTCTTAAAAAACTCTGCTTTTTCAATTGAAGGAAATGTACAAAAGTCCTCTATTACTTTTACAATTTTCTCCATCGTAAAATTATATTTAGTATCTCTGGAACTCCCTGTCAGCTGTGCAAAATCTTCAGTGGCATATTTCCTGCCTTTACCATACCGGTCAAACCTTTTTATGAAATAAGATTTCGAATTATCTTTAGAATATATCAGTCCGTGAAGCGGTACTTCAATTCCATAAACCTTAGCCATTCGCATAGTAAGATCTTCATTTTCGGGTAATTCAGGAAATATATCGCTCTGCGGTTTGATAATAAAATTACCGTACTGATCTACAATTTCAAATTGCTGTTTTTTAATCGATAATACGGCGCTTAATTTAGGCTGAACGCCCTGAATTGATAACTTAGTTGCTCTATTTACTGCTTCCTGACGTAGTTCTGATGCAGAAAAAGGAAGCGTTTCTAATGAGAGTAATTTAGAAGATAATAATTTCAAGCCTTCTATGCTATACAGATCTCCTCCGCAAGGTTTATAAGTAATTGGGCATCTATTCATCGCTTTCAGCTTTAACCGTTACTGCCCCCACCAGATCATTTCCTACAGCCATAAGCTGTGAAAAATAATCTTTCTTATCTATTTTATTTATTTTTAAAAGACCTTCAAGCATTATACCCTCTGGTAACAGCCCTTCAAAAAACGGCGGAAAATCCAGAAATGAATAATTTTTGTGGGAAGATGGCATAGTTAATGACACGGGCTCTGAAGAATAATCATCATCATAGATAAATAAATATCTTCCGCTTTTTTCTTCCATAAGCTCACCCGCCCTGGTACCGTGAACATAAACTATTGCTTTTCTCATCTCTTATTTTTTTAATGGACTTATAAATTGAATATCAATATTCAAAATATTCAAGACTGCGATTAGACTGTCCCATCTTACTGATGTTTTATTCTTTTCAATATCAAACACAGTTGTTTTGCCGATACCTGCCAGATCTGCTAATTGAAGTTGCGTCAGTCCGGCAGCTTTGCGATGTCCTTTAATTAACTGCCCTAAATCAAAATCATTCATAATTACTGTCTAAGCAGTAAATATAGTTATTTTTTATCTTAAAAAATTTAAAAATTATAATTTTTGATATATTTTACCGCTTTAACAGTAAATAGTTGAAAATATTCAAATTAATCCAAGGTTAATCCATCAATCAGAAGATATTACTGCCTTAGCGGTAATATTTGTTAACAAACAGAGTTTATACATATTTAAGACGACAAGTTAAGACTCAAATTAAAATTATAAACATAGACATATCATCGTATAAGTATTTCAAGTTTTGTAGAAAAATCGTGGCATATCGATTATTAGAAAATAAGAAAAAGGAATTAATGATAAGGCAAAATGAAAATCTAAGAGATAGTAAAAACAATGGTTCTGTCGCATCTGTCAGAATCAAATATAACACTTTAAGTAATTTAAAAGTTAGCCCGCCAATTTACAGAATGATCTAAACATAGTTATCCCTGGTTCAATGATCTGATTCTTTCTCAGCATATGGACTCAATTCCACTCAATGTTTGTATTGCCGATTCAAAACTTTTAAAGCCTAACCCGTTTTGTATCCTCCATTTTATAAATCGATGGTCCTGTTCGACAATATTGTTGCCATATTTACACTGCCGGATTTTAATCTTTGAGAATGAACGTTTGTTATAGACTTTGATCGCTGCAGTATTAGAACTACTTTTATCAATGTTTATTACTCTTGGCCGGCAATTATTATTAATTGCTTTAATTAGAAACAACTGAGCGCTCATTCTTTATCTTTTTCTGGTCAAAAGAAAGTCAACCGTATTACCTAATTTATCTACCGCTCGATATAAATAACACCATATACCTTTTACTTTGATATAGGTCTCATCCAATCTCCAGCTCGTCCCCACTCTGTCTTTTCTCTTCTTCATTTCTAACTCGATGAAAGGTGTAAACTTATAGACCCAGCGTTGAATAGTAGCATGATCAACATGAACTCCGCGCATTTTCATGATCTCTTCAACATCCCGATAACTAAGTGTAAATCTTAGTTTGAAATATACTGCCTGAAGAATTATGCATTTTGGATAACAATGACCTTTAGTATTCATCTTTTGATCGGTTTAAAATTCTAAAGATAAAAGTTATTCCCAGATGCGACAGAACCCAAATTTTATCGAATCATAAACGATGTATATTTTGTTTTGTTTTAGCTAACAATCTATAAAACTTATCCTGATATTTATCATCGATAACGAAAGCAAATCTTAGTCTTTAAATAATAGTACTTTATAATATTTCTTGTTATCTGTTTCTACCATCCAGATTCCCTCGTCAGAATAAAGTGTTTCAAAATACAATCTATCTCCCTTTTCTGGGATACTTTTTAGGTAATCCATTACTTTTGAATTTATACTTACAGCTGCAAAACCTATTTGAGAAAAGGTTTTATTTTTCAATTCTTTGCAGTCATAAGTTTGGCTAAGAAAGTACTTGTATTTACCATGGCTTAAGTTGTTGTTGTATTCAATAAAACTGTTTTTAAGCACAGAACCTGAGGTTTTATCTATAATTGCTGCATTTGTAAATTCTGTAAAAGAATTAATTGAACATGAAAAAATAAGATTTTTATTGTAATTTGATAAATTTACTTGAAAGGCAGAACTATTGCGAACCTTCTCAAAATAATCCTTGCTGTCCATGTGGTTAACAGATTCCCACAATTTGTTTCCGTTTTTGTCAAATTTAAAAACGTAAAATCCTTTCGGGAAAGCTTTACCTCCTATTTGTTTTGGAGCCTGATCACTAAAAAGCCCATAAATATACATCTCTCCGTTTTCTTGATCTTCATAATAATTATTAATTGATAAAACATCCAAAGCATACGAGTCGTTTATAAAACGGGCACTCTGCATACTTTGAGTAGATGTATCAGTCTTTAAGCCTCCACCATTTGAAGAGGTAATAAAATAATTATTGTTTAAGTGAATGGTAAAGGGTTGCGTTTTTATTTTTTTACCTTCAAAATTATAGGCTGTTTTGTATAAAATAACAGTCTGCGAATCTGCCGATAGTGATTTGGTAATCAAATCAAAGTTTTCATTATTATTTAATCTACATACAAAAGTTGGTTCGAAATCGGTTTTAGCAAATTGATCTCCTTTTACTAATGTAAAATCCGGTTTTTCTAATTTTACTCTTGTCTTAGAATTGCTTTTAATTTCGATAACCTCTAAATAGATATCTTCTTTTTCCAAGCTTTTAATACGCCAACTATTTTCAGCATTTGTGAATCCTAAAATATATAGATCATTGAAAGAACCTTCAAAATCATTTACGCTGGCTGAAGCATCATAAACATTGTTTCGATTATAGCTTCCAAAATACTTAAAGTTGATATCTTTAAATTTTTCTTTTGTGATCAGTTGTTGCTGACCATCTATTATAAGATTATAATCTGGTGTCCAACTCTCATCTTTAGGATCACTAGTCACATAAGATTTTTCAGTTCTAGAAAAATTACAATATCTTCTTGTGTTATTTTCATACAAAAATGTTTTTTTACCATTCTTATCTAAAGTAAAAGCCGAATTCCCAGTGGACTTAGAAGTGATACAAAAAACTATTTTTTTTGAAATTGGCAGGTATTGAAAAAATCCAGGCGAATTTTCTTTATCTATTTTTTCATCCAATAAAACAGTTTGGGCTGATAAATTGAAAGTTGCTAAGAGCATACATAAAAGTATTTTTTTCATACAATTTGTTTTGTTAATTTGATATCAAATATAAAATATTTTAACAAAAAAAAAACTTCAAAAAAGAAATGTTTTTCTTAAAAAAATGCCCTGCATTTATCGCGTTTCAATTACTATTTATTCAATCATTTTCTTAACTTTGAAAATGCAAAAAAATGCCTAAAAGCGTATTTTTACAATAATTAAAATAGTAAAAAGTTCTTATATTTAAAGGGTTAAAAAGCAATTAGATTACTATCCTTTTGGAATGCTGGTACCAAATAGACATAAATCTGCGGATGATTACCGTTATGGGTTCCAGGGACAGGAAAAAGACGATGAAATTAGAGGCGGTGAAGGAAATTCGTTGAATTATACTTATCGTATGCATGACCCGAGAGTCGGTAGATTTTTTACAACTGACCCGTTAGCTAAAGAATATCCACATTACTCACCATATTCGTTTAGTGGGAATAAAGTTATAGCAAGTATTGAATTTGAAGGTCTTGAAGATGTTTGGGTTGCTGATGGAGCAAAGATTGTTAAGAAGGTAGGACCGTATGTTGGGGCTTATACCAGTGAACAAGCAGCAAATAATCGTTATTTAGAATTTACAGCGAGACTGCCTAAAGTAGCAAAACCTCAAGCTGAAATAAGGTCTGATAATTTAGAAGACCAAGTAAATAAGTATAGAGGTGTAAATCCAGGTTTAGCTGTTTCAAGGGGAGTAATTGATGGCTTTCAACAAGCTCCAGGGGTTATACTTCCAGAAATGGCTTTTGCAAAAGCTCTTAAGGCATACGAAGGTTATAAAATTGCTAAACAATCAAAAATGGCTTTGCAAGCAGTAAAAGCTGCGTCTAAAACTGAAAATGCGGCTTATCAAGGAGCGGAGTTTATTGATGATGGAATTAGAATGATAGAAGCACCTCTTCAAATGAGTGTGCCTAAAGTTTCCACAATAGATAATATTGTGGAAAGTGCTCGAAGAGTTATCTCGAAAAATACTACTAGAGGAGTTCAGGCATTAGCAAAAAAAATAGGTAGAGGAGATGAAGCATATCGAGGTTTAAAAGCTAATCAAGGTACAGCAGATGTAATTATTAATGACGTCATGGCTTCTGAAAGTAGGATAACAGTTCCAACAAGAAATCAGCAAGGTATCGAGGTAATAGATTACTATAACCCAACTACAAGTCAAGGAGTCAGGATAATTAAAGAATCAGGAGAATTCGATACTTTTATTAATTACAAACCAAATTGATACTAAAAATGAAAAATAACAATATTAATATAGATGGTCTTACTGATTTAAAAATAATAAAAAGTTATAGGTTTTTTTATGAAAGTTTTTTAGATGAGATGCCTGAAGAATTAAGAGACCAAGAAACTGATGGTTCGTTATGTTTACTGTTTTCTGACAATACAGTTATAGAGATTAAACCAATTTCAGAAAATTTCTCTATTGATATACAAAAAAGAGATATTAACTATATAAATAATAATCAAGATTTAAAAGATGTTTCAAATAATAGTTTTTGGAGACAACTTCTAAAAATAAAAATTAGTTCAGTTGAGTTATTGGAAAATGGAATCCAAATTAGTTTTGAGAATTCAAAAAAAATTGAAGTTAAATATCTTTCAGAGACGAAATACACATTTGACAGCTTAATTATAAGGTTTAGCGAAACAGATAAGCTCTTCGAAGAGTTCTAGTGAATCAATTAATTTTCATCCACGCAGTAGGAGTCTCTTCTGAGTTCGCAATCGTAATGATTAGCTAAAATTTGCATCAATTAAAAACAAGAAAACCTAATACTGGATATGATTCTGGTATTAGTTTTTTTTTATGCACTCTTTATAAAGCTTTCAGATAAACAACACGCATCTGGATTCTGCTTATCATGTATTTTTAGCACTCCTTAAGCATGGTTTTAGTACTTATACGATGGTTTAATTTACTGGCATCAGCAAGTATTAATTATACTTTTAAAATGAAATCTAATAATAATATGCGTCGATCCTGCGGAGCAGGATTAACGCATATTTTACTATTTAAGGTTTTATTAAACCGTTTAATTTTGTAATTGTGGTTGTTGTTATCGGCACTCCATCATAATCATTATACTTTTGTTGAGTATTCTGTCTATTGAAATAATCCACAAGTTCAGCCATTTTTACGTTGGAGTTATCAAGACCAGAAATGATTTTCAAAATATCTTCAACGTCAAACGACAATTGAGGTAAAATATCATACAAGTTTACAATTTCATTAAGAGTGTATTTTAAAATATGAGCCGTTGCCGGCTCATGACTTGATTCAATCAAATCAACATTATTTACTAAAGAACTCAGAAGTAATAAGAATAGAAGTTAAAGAGCAGCCTGTTATCAACCAAGGAAATTAAGTATATGATTGAAAAAGAAATTTACGAAATAGAAAAATATTTAACAGATAATATAGACTTAGATGTAGATTACTTGAAAGAATTCTCAAATAAGCATGTTAATATTTTAGAATTAAGGACTTATTATGTTTATGCTTTATATAAAACCAATCAAATAGAATTTGCAAGTGAAGAGATTGGAGAATTAATCGCTTTGTACCAATCAAAAGCGATTCAAAAAAACTCTTTTTTTTTAATGGTAGAAAGTTTGGTTCAAATAAATCAAGAGAATGAAATAGATTTATTGATTGCTTCATTAGAGGAATGTTTAACAATTGATAATCTAAAAAAAAACAAATGGTTAAGGCTGGAGCTTTTCAAACTTTATGAAAAAAAGGAAATTGATTATTTAGCTTGGGGATACCTTGAAGATGCAATATTGATCGATGAGAATTTCTATGAAGCAATTTTATTAAGAGCTTACAGATTAGATTTAATTACAAATTGTTCTGATATTATTTATCAAATATTACAACTTCCGCAAACTTTTGTTAATTCAGATGTACTTAACTTTTTAGGAAATACATATTTAAACTGTGGCGAGATTGAAAATGCATTAAAAATTTTTAACGGTTCGTTAGAGATGGCAATAACTGAAGAAGCGTATTATTTTATTGGCTACATCAACCATTATCATCTTAATGACTATGAAAAAGCAATGCTTTATTATGACAAGTCTATTTCGATAAACAGTAAGTTTATTGATGCTTTAATGGAAAAAGCTTGGTTGCTTTATGATATGGAAAAATATGAAGCTTCCGAAGCTTTATTTAAAGAAATAATCAGTAACAATGAAGAAATTAATGCATACAATCAGATTACATTATTTTACATAAGAACAGAAAAAATTAGTGAGGCATTAAATTATGTTGAAAAATCCAAAAGTAAATTTGGCATAAATCATATGAACAAAGGATTTGAATTAATATGCTTAGAGAAGATCAAAGATGATAAATATGTGAATGAATATCATTTATATAAAAACAAATATTCAGCGGAAGAGTTATCATGGTTTAAAACTTTATTAAGCGAAATTTAATTACTTAAGCATATAATTAATATATATTCGAAGACTGAATAAGTTGAAATGATCTATAAGTTTTAGCTGGGATACACGTTCTTGTAAACGTAAATGGACAAAAAAAAATAAGGATGAGAAACCTTGCATTTGGTGCGAGGTTTTTTGTATTCAAAATATAATCAAATCTAGTATGTTTTTATTTTAATAGTTTTCCAATTTACTATGTACCTTCTCAATTTCTTTATCCATATATGCCTGAGCATAATGCACATATCGATTAAAGGAAGTACTAGCATGACTATGACCACTAATTTTTCGAACTAAATGTTCCGGCATTCCTAAAATGAGTAGCGTTGTAATTGCGGTTCTTCGCATCATATGTGAACTCATTTTATCACAAAAACGATTTTTTGAGGTATCGGTTTTCTTAGTTAATTTTTGAGTTTTACCTTGTTTTTCTCTAGAAACTTCTATGGGAGTGGTAAATCCAGCAAGTTCTCCTATGTGTTTTAGACTTTTATTAAAATTAAACAAGCTAGTATTCCCAAAAAGAGTAGCTCTATTGTTTGCTGTAGTATATCGCTGAAAAATAATTACAGCATAAGAAGAAAGCTTAATAAAACTAAAGGTTTTAGTTTTTTTAGATTTAAGCTTTAAGTACCATTCACCGTCTATTTTTTCAAAATTTTTGTTAGTTAATAAAAAGATATCAGAGTAGCGTAAACCTGTAGAGCAACCAAAAACAAAGATATCTTTGATACGTTTATAACTTGGTATTAAGGTTAGTTCAAATTCTTTGTCGTGAATTAAAAATTTTAGTTGATCAGGAGAAAGTACAAAGATTTCAATTTCTTCTTTACGAACGTAAAACAAACGTTGAAAATCACCGGTATTTATGTCTTTATCATTTTTCAGGTAATTAAAAAAAACACGAATCACCTTGATATTAGCCCCCACATAATTATCGTGACAGCCTTTTTTATATAAAAACTCAGTAAATTTTTGATAGAATTTTTTCCAATAACTTTTTTCTGAAGCTTGTTCCCTTTTATCTAGTTTTGAAGCATCACATATACGTAATTCGAATTTAGCGTCACTAGAAAACTGAATCAAATTATTTAATACATACTTATAATTTTGTATTGAATCTGGTTTTATCTTTTCACCATTTTTTTTGAGTCTTTTTCCTGTTTCCGTTTCTCTAATGAATTGTTTAAATAAAGGGACAATAGGACTCGTTTTTTTCATTTCTGTGGTTTTAAATTAAAAATTATAACTTTTTTAGAGTTGTAGTTTTTATTATTTTATGTCTTATTGTTGCTGTGCAAAGTCAGGAGACTTTGCACAGTATATCAAACAAATCTAATCCTCTAGAAGTACTCTTCGCAGAGTTGGGTTATATTATTTTTTGATCATTTTTCAATTAAATTAGTCAATATATAAATATTACAAAGAACTATATACAACAATAGCAAAATTTTAGAAATCTTTAAATTCAATGTAATCTTTTTTTAAATTTTCGATTAGATTACCGAATTCATTAGATATAGACCAATAGTTGCCAATATCTGAATAAGTAGCTTTTAAAGAATTAGTTCCATTATCGATATCAAATGATATAGAATTGCCATGAGTTATCTTTATTTGATTAAAAGCCAAATATTTAGTGTTTAAATTATCCTCAATATATTTTTTTATTTCTAGATTCGTTTTATGATCTACACATATTTTTACTTTTTTAAAATTACTTTTTTTATACTTTTCAATATAAAGTGTATCATTGTTACTTTTTAAGTAAATATTAAATGAAGAATGATATTTTTTATATTTTATAGAATAATTTATATTGTGCTCCTCATTGCTCAATGAGTGCTGTACGCAAGAAACAAATCCTAAAAAAACAAAAATTAAATACCACTTCATTGTTTTATCATTTTTAGTTATTAATTAAAAAACTTTCTGACTACTTTGTCTTTCTTCTCTAAATTCTCGATAAATTCTTTAAAATCAATAGATATGTTCTCCATTTTGTGGATATTAGTAAATTCTGATTCAAGATGATATTGAGAATAACTCAATTTAAATTTAACCTTTTCATTGCAAAATTTACTTTTGATTTTGGGCTTTCTTAACACAGCTTTTAAATCTATTTGATCTTTTACAATATTTCTCATCTGAAATTTAGTTTTTGGATCTAATGCAATTTTAAACTCCTTATTAAAAACATTTTTATAAAAAATTAAACCATAAACAGTGTCTATATCATCGTGAATGTTTAATATTAAGCTTTTTTCATTTTTAATGTAATCAATAGTGTAAGAAGCCTTAGACTCTATATCTCTAAAATCAATATCCTTATTAGTATTTTTACAAGAAGTCAAAATAGAGAAAACATATAAAAATGAAAAAAAAACGAAAATATTCTTGACATTATTTTTAATCATGGTGGTCAACTTGTTTATCTGTACCTTCATATTTCTTATCCAAAAGAGCTTTATCTGTTTCAAGTGGAGGAGCTAAACCTTTGCCTATACTTCCAGCTTCAATAATGGCTTTTCCATTTTTTTGATTTGATAAAACAAAACTTGCTAATGCATCAATATCTTTCTGAGAAAGTTTTTCATTACCATCTATATTATCATTTGCGGCCTTACCCATTAGTTCACTTGTGGCAGTATTTTTATAATTTTCGGCAATTATATCATCTTTTCCCCCGTTCATATATATAATATCTTTTTTGTTTCCTTCTTTTACTGATATATCGGCGTATTGATCAGCAAGCCCTAAAAGGTGCCCAAATTCATGGGCAATACCAGATATTATTTCATTTACATTAATTTCACCCATTTCATAATTTGCTACATGTGATCTGGTTTCTTTACCTTCACTATCAACTGAAGGCATTAACCGGACATGACTAGTTCCAGTTAATACGTCAGATTTTTTATTACAAGAAGGTGTTCCACTTGCATAATTGCTAGGAGCTTCTTTTACAACTATATCAAATTTAACGTTATACTTTTTACCTCCAACGGTTGCTTTAAAATCGTTCTTTCCTTGATAGTATTGATTAACAGCTGCTTGAGCATTTTTAATAAAATTTTTAGCTCCATTTTTACCTGTAACATAAATAACAGTAGAAATTGTTATTGTGTTTCCTTTGACTGTGCCAATAGCATCTTTTCCATCTGGATCAACAAAAAACATAGGATTATTCTCTACATAAGAATACGGACTTAAAAAAGGATTCTTTTTATCTTTAGGATCTCTTGCAAACCACCTACCAATTCTCGGATCTAACATTCTAGCTCCAAAATCATAACTATTCCCTTCGCCACCTTTTAACTCATTATCTTTCTCCATTCCATTAAACCCATAACGGTAATCGTTGACAGATTTATGTCTGTTCGGCACGAGCATTCCAAAAGGATAGTAATCTGAGTAACTAAATATATCAGGACTAAAGGTAGTAAAAGCGACTGTATTTTCTGTCGATTCTACACTTGTTGTTACATTATCCATAGCAAACAACTCAAAAGCGCCATCTTTAATTTTAGTTCTGTACCACTGCAGATTACTTACAACTCCCTGCGCAGTAAATGTTATACTTTGTCTGCCTGAAATATTATCTGTTTTTTGAGCTATCGTATTTGAAAAATTCATTACTTTCAAATTGATACCCGACGATGAAATCAAATCTAAATCATATGTTATTGTATATTTTTTACCGGCAATAGTACTCATAGAGTATGAAATTCCAGAACCAACATCGCTTACGCTCGCTACTAATTTATTAGTATTTGTAGTCACACTCACTGTATTTGAAGCTCCAAGACGATTCCAATTAGCGCCATCTGTGATACTTGTCCAACCTGTAAAACTAAAATTATCAAGTGTTTCCTGACTTGGTTCATTAGCAACTTTAATAAGTTTTCTGTCACTAATTACACTTAGTACATTTCCTAAATGATTAGAAAGTTCATAACGCTTGTCTCCTACCAAACGAATTGTAGTCTCAGGAATAGCGACCACAGTTGTTTTACCAACACCTTGATCTAATCCTTCGCAAGCATCACCAATACCATTATTATTGGCATCTTCCTGAAGAGGGTTGTTTATTGTTTTACAATTATCACAAACATCTCCTACTCCATCTTTATCGTAATCTGCCTGATCATAATTTGGAATTAATTTACAATTATCACACGGTCTAACTATTCCCTCTATGATTACATCATCTCCTCTTCCATCTCCATCGGTATCTGTTTGAAATGGGTTGGGATAAGCGCAGTTGTCGCACACATCTCCTACTTTATCAGGAGCAAAACCTAAAGCGACCTCAGTGGTATCTTCCTGCTTAGGATTAAATACATCCGGACAAATGTCATCTTTATCTATTACACCATCTCCATCGCGATCTTTATCTGCCAATCCACAAAATGTAGTACTATAACCAATACTATTTAATGCCATAGGAATATTAGTAGATGATATTGGATGATTGTTTACATTATTTGTAATACCAGGTCCTTCATCAAAACTAAATGCATTTATCTTTATTGGATCTGTTCCTTTTCCGTTACTAATGCTGTAGGTAAAATCACACATTTCATTTTTTAATGAAAGTTTATTTACTTTATATTCATTTGGACGATCTTCAATTTTTGCAGCTCCCAAAGTGTTATCTGGCATATTAATTTCTAAACGTCTGTCATTTCTTTTTAAGTTTTCATCATTCTCTCCAGTCAAAAGCAATTCTGTTTTTGAAACAGTAGAATAAATGTTTCCATTTAATGTAATTACAACTTCATATGCAGCAGTCTTTGTATTTAATTTAACTTCTGCATTAAAGTCCCATTCTCCTTCAGGAATCGCTTTAGTTTTGGTATCGATTGTATAATCAACCTGCTCGAGATAACTTCTAAAAGAATATTTCTTTTTTCCTTTTCTATTATAATCATGATGTACACGACGGTATTTTATCAATGATACTGTTGGTACGTAACCCGCACTTTCTTTTCTAACTGTTAATAATATAGTACTTCTATAAGAAAATGAATTCGATTTTGGAAAACTACCTTCTTTGGAAATACCATTTAAGGCTGCTACTGATAAATCTACATTAGCACTATTAGTGGAACCTATTTTAAAATGAGAGCTTAATGTAACCGCTTTTGTTTTAAGTGATTTATTGTTAAACAAATTAAGTTTACTATTTGAATCTGACCATGTTGTAAACCCTGCTGTAGTATCAAATCCCAGACCAAAAGTTGGCGGTACACTTTCTTGACTCACCATCGCAAAGGCAGATCTGGCACTCATTAAGTTCGATTTTTCTGCAAATGCTGCAAAATCATCTTTGGATATTTCTTTATTATGCTCGTATTGTTCTATACCTAAACGACTGCTTCCATATATAGATTGTTCAACAAGGTAGTAATTAGACACACCTGCTGCTGTAACCATTTCATAGGTACTCATAGGATTTCCTTGGGCATCACGCTCGTAATATGTAATTGTTGTTGACGTAGATGTAACAACTTTTTTAGAAGTTCTATTTCCTAAACCATCATATTCAAAACTTATTACCGTACCATTCTTTTTAGTTACTTTATTTACTTTACCATCAACTCTCCAGTCAATATCAATTCCTTCCAGTTTATCTGAAGTTAATTGCCCAATTGCATCATAAGTATAATTATCATCAGATTGATTGTCTATGTCTAATGAAGTGTCATTTAAGTTTTTGCTATTTGTAAAAATACCAGCTCCAACAGCATCTTTTACATTTTGTAATTGATTTGTCCTTGTTTTATAATTATAAGCTGATGGATCTCTATCCAGATGAGTTTTATTTAAATAATTGTATGTTAAATGATCCATCTCGACAATAGAGCCATCTTCCTTAGGTGCAAAACGATTTAACTTTTGTAAATTTCCGTTTCGATCGTACCAGTAATTTGATTTGTATGAAGGCGTTGAAACCCCGGCAAGTATTGACTGGCTACTCATGCTCTTAATACGATTAAGCTGATCGTAGGTATAATGATTGAATTGAGATGCTAATGGATTTCCGTTAAGATCCGCTAATGTGGTTACCATATCCTTGATATTTCCATTATATAAATTAGCGGCACTCTCGTTATTTCCGGTTTTAGTCAAACTAAAAACGGTTGCATCGGTCGTATTTGATCTCGAAAGATAATCACCTTTATAGTAATTCAAAGCAAATCCAAATGCATCTTTCGCTACATTTAATCCATCTTTACCTGCGTCTGAGTTAATCTTTAACTCTTCGGAGTTAACTCCTTTTAGCCATCCTTGAAGTGTGTAGATATAATCTAAACCTTGCACTTTTTTGTCTCCTATTTCTACACGTGCCAACGGACCATGATCATAATAGAGGTAATTTGCTTCTTTCTCCCAGATTGTATTGTCTTTACTGGTATAAACTTGCTGTATTCTATTATCTGCATCATAATCATATTTATGAATAAACTGATCCACTTTTTCAGGCTGATAGGTTACTTTATTTACATTTCCGCTTATTAGATCATAATCATAAACAATCTTTTTAACTTGCTGATTTAATGCAGTTAAATCGCCATTATTATTGGTATGATGCAGCATTTCTTTTACATTTCCGTGCACATCATAATCGTACAAAATAGCATTATTGTAAGCACTTGAAGCCTCAACAGAAGTAAGCTCTTGCATTAATTGATCATAATACAATATGGCAGTAACTCTTTTATGGCTGTTATTTACACCATAGTCTGTGAACCAGGTTTCTGAATTCTGCATTGGAAGATCGTACAAAGTTTTTGTTACTTGTTCGGTTTTTAAAGTGACATTATATGGATAATGATCTTCTACAGCATCCACTTTAATTAAATCTGCTTTTGGTTCATGACTTACTGCTAATCTTCCTAATTCATTAATTACTGCTGGAGTTTTTAATGTTAATTGTCCTGCTTCCATTATACGTCCCAGCTTATCATAGCGCGTGTAGCTAAGCTGAGATAATGTTTTTTGTTTTTCATTTTGTGACGCTATAATTCGACCCAATTGATCATAAGCAAACACAGTTACTCCTGCATCCGGAGTTTGTTGCCACACCAGTTGATTTAATGAGTTGTAACGATATTGCGTTTGCATGTCATTTAGAGGAACTACTTTTATTCCATTTACATCTGCCAAGTCAACTTTTTCTGTATCATTTGCTCTTACGCTATCAATAGTAAGATCTGACGCAGGGGCTAATCTCTTAACTCCTTCCGGCGGTACTGTCTGAATTAAATTTCCTGCCTGATCGTAATAGTACAGCGTATATTGATATTCCTTGTCCGAAGCTGTTTTAGTAAGCTTTTCAGTAATTCCTTCTAATGCTTCCTTTGTATAGTTTCTAATGAATTCTTCTCTTTTAGCGCTAAAAAATGTGTCTTCTAGCTGTTGTTTATTAGATGCTTTTACAGTTGCGGCATACAATTCGCAAGGAGTTTTTATACTTGCGTTTTGATCTTCCAGACTAAATCTTGGAATCATTACCGCAGGTACACATTTTTGGTAATCTGCCACATATTTATCTGCAAACTGATTCCATGTGATTGCTTCCTCTGTAGGATTTGGCACATCAATTCTAACTAAATAGTTAAAATATTCATTAATTACACCATGAGTATCTTTGTTGCCATAATGTAATCTTGTCGCCCCAAATTTATCGATATCTAAAAACAAAGCGTTAGAACTTTTAATTGATCCTTTTTTAAATTCTTTTAGCTTGGTTAAATAATAAAGGTAGTCATCACTGATATATCCGAAATTAGCTTCACAGAAATAAGTTCCATTTATATTTAAATTTTCATCCAGGACATACCCAGGAATTATTGTGTTCAATTCTGCTTTAAATGCACTCCATTTCTCTGTGCAAATTACTGGTTCTGGAATTGCCGGAACACAGATTGCCGGACAAGCAGCAACTGCTTTACTTAAACTTCTGGCAGATCTCGAAGTAACAGACGGTAAATTATAACCTGTTATTCTAATTGTACCATCTTCATTTTCTATTGTTTCATAATAAGGCTGGTCACTTAATGCAAAGTCTCTTAATGCAGACTTTGATGCTCTAAGCGATGCTAATTTAAAACTAAAGAAATTACATATCTGGTAGGAATAACCAGCAGATTCACTTGAATGAACATTATTATAAATATTCACTTCTTCATTTACTGCTTTATTATTAATATCTGTATAATAAACTTTTGCAGATACTTCATCAGTAATATCCAAATAACCAATTTTTTTAATTGCATTGGCATCTTCAATCTGTAAGCTGATACTGGCATCGGTTTTATTGGTTGAATTCTTAAATACTATTCGATAAAAAGGTGTATCACCCCCCTCAGGAATGCTCTTAGAAACCGTAAATGATGTAAGCTCAATGGGCGTGTTGTATCCAACTGGTCTTTGCGCATAACGAGTATTTCTTGCTACCTGAAATTTCTCAATCAAACCTGACTCACCAATAAAATGACTCATCTTTAAATTAGCAGCCGAATTTTGTGAAATCCCAAATGTATTTTTTTCTATAGCTTCACTTATAACATCTCTTAAATTTTCTTCATAATTAGACTCTTCAGATTTAGAATTTTCGCATGTAGTAATCATTGATGGAACTACAACAGGTATATAATCTTGGAGGGATCTACAAAAATCGAATGATTTTGATGTAGTCGATCTTGGTGTAAAACTTGTTAAACATGCAAATTGTGGATATACTGTAACAGTGTTACCTATTTTATCTGTATAAACAATTTTAAGTCTATTTTCATTAATTATGTCAAGAGAATTAATAGTTGCAACATTAAAAAGAGGAAGGTCTCTAATATCAATAAAATTCCTTCCTACATCAGCTCCCACATTAAGGTCTGACCATCCTATTGATACCATGTTACTGAAAGATGGCATAATAGATATATTATAATTTGTAAGAGTAACAGGTAATTTGTAAGTAGGGTCTGTTGTTTGATCATTGCGTCCAGACTGAAAAAATTCAATTAATCTAGATGCCTCAATAAACTTAGACATAGCTGCATTATTAACTGATAAAGTATTTGGTGTACTGTAACTTCCTGTTGCAGGAAACTGAGAACCATATTGATCAATACAATCATTCAAGACATTAAGAAGATTGTTCTCGAAAATACGTTCTGGTTCTGGTTTTGTACAATAGCTTACAGATGTACCGTTATCACAATTATCTCCAATTCCATTTCCATCATGATCATCTTCTCCACAAGGAGCACAACAGGTAAAATATAATGGGGCTTTTAAATTACCGGTAGAAATTTTTGCATTAATTTGACGTATTCCTATAAGTCCTTTGAGTTTAATTTTTACTAAATTAGAAGAACTACTTGCCAATAAACTTCCAATTGATACTCTTGAGATCGCTTTTGTTCCCAAATGGGTATTACCCAATTGTAAAGTAATACGTTTTTGATAGTTTACCGTAATATCAGCATTGTACCCTGCACTATATCCTGGATTATTCCATGTAACCATATCGCCAGGCTGAATTCCCAAATACTCATATAAATATCCATTAGTAAAGTTTGAATTATTTACAAGATTTACATTACTCCCCATTAAAGTTCTACTATTTTGTAAATCAAGTATTAACTCATTAAAAGCATTGCTAAATCGTTCTTGTTTTCCACAACTGGCAGATAATGCATTTGCAGGGGAATAGTCGGCTATATTTATTTTTGTTGTTCCTTCTACTAAAACCTCTTCCGGCGTATAACAATCGGGTGAAGTTCCTTCTCTTTTTATTGTAGCAATAATTTGAAATTTATAGGTTCCAAAATTCCTGTCATAAGAATTTGGCAGATAATATAGATTTTTAAAATCTACAATATCTTTCCAATCCAGTGCAGTTGTTATACCACATGGATTTACATGATTACTTGTATTTATAAATTCTAAAATAATAGGAGTAGAAATTGGCAAATCACCACTTGTAAAACCTATTGCCAACTTATTTGACGTATCTTTTGTACTGACAATTTTTGGTGTTTCAAGAGAAGTACTTAAATTAAAACCGCTATTTACCTGTGCATCAAAAAGACTACGTGTCAAATAAGGCATACTAGTTGTTGGAATTCCCTGAGGCACAACTAATCCCTGACTTTGAATTGTTCTGTCTACCATCCCTTTTAAGAAATTCTCTAAGGCAAGATAATTTGGGCTTTTTCCTGTTTCTAAATAAACTCTTGAATCTGCCTCTGCTGTTGCAACTCCTAGAAGATCCATGTCGTCCATACTAGAATCATAACCATAATCTGCACCAATAAAACGTTTTTCTTTTAATGCAAAAAGTGCAGAAAGGGCATCAGAACAAGCTAATTCAACTTTTGTACTTGATGGATTAGTTATAGGTACCGGAACAGCGTCTGGATTTGGTGTACGGGCAATTAAATCCAGAATTCTTTGATAATTTGTTTTTGTTTTACCAGATGCAACTCCAGTATATTTCTTTAATAAGGTCACAAAATTATCAGAACTTTCAGGATTCCCGATACACTCGTTATAATTATTGTTTTTTATGGCACTAATGTGTGCTAAAACAGTTCGTGTTTTGTCTTTTAGTCCAACATAGTTAGCTTTAAAATTGGCCCAAATTCTTTCTTTTGTAGTCAATTCTGCAATATTATTATTAATTCCAAGAGCCCTGATTGTATTTAATAAATCAGCTTGTGAAAGATTCATAAAAGAATTGTAGGCAGATTCAGGCGCAATACCATTTGAAAAAACAGCAAAGTAATACGCTGTTTGAAGCATATTCATTTTTTTTGTACCAGTTTTCATTCCATCAAAATTTGATGTAAGGGCCTCACGCATTATATCTTTACGCACTGCAAAATCTTCACCATTCTCACCATTCTCACCATTGTATGAGTTAGGGGAATTGTAAAAAGGATCCTCTGTAGTATCAATATTTAATAATTTTTCTAAAATTCCGTTTGATGCATAAACAGATTCGTCTATCTTTTTTGTTTGGGCATTATAAGATTCTTTCTGGAAAAGCTCTGCATCAAATGAATTTGAATTTAATCCCGCACTATTTAGTTTATCACAAATTCCTAAATTATATGCATAATATTGGTATTCGGGATGAAACTTTACAAGAGCATTTGCCCAACTGTTTCTCCAGTTACTTACAAAATAAGCAACCTCTTTTAGGTACTTTGGTTCTGCTAAATAGTCATTTGGATCTTCACTTTGAGGATCGTGCTTTAATGCAGTCAGACTAACTCCTTCTAAAGCTGGTTCAAAAACGGCTGCTTCCGGATGTCCTGCTACTTTACTTATTAATTTTACTTTAACATATGAAATAGATCCATCTTCTTCTTTATAAAATCCTCCCTCAGGATTTTTCCATGAATTATTACTGATCTTTACAGTAACATCAAGACCTGTATCTTCATCTTTATACGTTTCTGTAGAAAACCCACCATATGATAAATCATTGTTTATATTAAATACACTTACCGGATCAAGAGGGGCATCAATGGATGGATTATTTTTAACATCTTCATCACTAACATCAGACTCTGCTTCAAGTCCTTGGACAGAACCGTATTGTCCGTGAGGGCTAACATCTCTTAGCAGCATATCAAGATTAAGATTACATACATTTACCGGCTGCTCACACAATTCTCTACAACCTTTTAGCAAACCTCTAAATTCAAACTTGAAGCTTTTTTCATAATTGTCACGATCGTTCTCATTAAGTTCCAGAACGGTCAACATATTCTTTTTTACATAGTTATTTTCTGCAATAACTATATAAGATTCTCTACGAGAGACGTCTCCTAACTTATTATCATTAGAAAGTGTTGCCTGAAATGATGTATACTCTGCATCTGTAAGATGACTGCGTACTAAACCTTCTTCACAACTTCTACAAGTTATAGTACAATCTGCTGCTGTAACATCAGCTTCTAAAGCTGTTAGATCCGGAAGACAAATTTTATTATCTTTTAGTTGTTTTATATAATCATCTGCGTAAAGATTTAAGATAGTATTATCAATACTAAGATCTTTACTTAAAGAATAAGCTCCTACACTTAAAAACTTACCCTGATCTAATGCATTAAATGTTCTTGCAGGAAAACTCAAAGCAGATGAACTATTTGCACTTAAACTATATAATCCAATTTTTGCTGATAAAGCATCTGCACCTGTCAATAATTCATCTGCACAATCGTTTTTAAGACTAATAGACCAATCATAAACAAATGGATAAAATTTACCGTTTAGACAAGCATCTGTAAATGCATTTTTTGTTTTATCAAAAGAATATTCAAAAGTAACGGCCTTACTATTAATTACTGAAATAACAGAATTTAATTTTATTCCGTCTTTTAATACACTATTTTCTCCAGAAGCATAAGGATCATTGTTTGACAAAAGATTGGATGTAGTGGTAAGATGCAAACTTGTATCTTTTTCATCATCTAATGCTTCTAAACTTCCTTGTCTATCTCCTGCCATAGCTGTTGCTACAGTTCTTCCCTGCGGGTCTAAATAGCTAACGCTTATTTGGCCGTTGGGATCAATTATGGTATTTTTTTTATAATGGGAATAATCACCAACTTTATATCCAAAAAGCCTATTTAATTCCTCTTGTGAAGGTTGAGAATAAAAGTAGCGCATTTCATGCCCTTTTCCTATTTGATGATCTGGACCTACGCCTCCTTTACTTTTAATTCGGCCAGTATTATCTGCAGTATATTCTATTTGAGAAAAAGGATATCCCTGAGCATCGGGAACTAAATCCTGAAAAGTATTACTGATTGTATTATTTGTCGAATAATATTTACCAGATCCATCTCCATTTGCAATTGTAGGAACTAGAATCGGTTGACAATTTTTAATACTATCTTTTAAATCCCAATCAAAATCTTTATGAGAAAATATTGATCCTTTTGTGTTTTTATTTAGATCATTGTAAAAATGAATTGCTGAAGATTCTAAAGGACTTGGCAGTACTTCGATAGCTGCTCGACCTTGATTATCATAAATTACCTCACCAACTATTGCTTTATTATTTGAATTTATTTTAGTTACAGTTTGACGATTACGTAATGATCCGTCAAAATAACTGACAACTTCTTTTTTCTTTCCATCTTCAGCAAATGAAGCTTGATATTGCCAGTTTTTTGCCCCTAATTCATGAGATTGGTCTATTTCAACATACGTCCAATCACTAACAAAATTTAATCTTTTATTAATTTCAGAAACAGACCATCTTCCATTATATACTTTTGTTAGATCATCCAAAAATCTTCCAACTGCCCTAACCCTGTAAATTACATAACCACTAGAGTAGACAATAGGAATTCTATAAGAAGTTTCTTTTGTCTGGATCCTTGTGCTATTTAGCATAAAATCTTTCTCGCTCAAAGCAATGTCTTTACTATCCTTCTTGGCAATGCCGTTAGCTCCAAAATTATCAATCCAGGTCCACTCTAATTCATATTCCAGAGCCGGTGCGTTTAGATTTTTCTCCCACTTAATTATTAGTTCATCTGCATTGCTGGCAGCCGATGCTTTTGAAGCAGTCGTTCCTGTATACTTAATAAATTCTGCGCTAGGTAAAGCGATAGTATTTTGTAAATTATAATATCGGTCTGTATTAAACTTTAATGCCAGATATGGAGCGTTGTGAATTCCAGGAGACGAATATGTTATTGAAGTAACTTGTACTGTTGCTTTATGAATACCTGGAAGTTTATAGACCAAATAGTCATTTAGTTTAGCTCCTTTGGTTACATTATCATGAGTTATTTTTAATGTAATTATAAAGGGATCATCATGTTGTTTTAATTTTCCATTCTCTATATAACTTAAATCTTTTAGTCCCAAATTATTATAAGGAATTATCGAAAGCTTAATAGTACAATCGTATATTTCTTTATAAGCATTAGCATTGGAAATATCATCATTGAATCCAAAATGAATTGATACGGCATCATTTACCGAAACAAATAATTTCTTGTCATTTAAATCTGAAAATCTAGGATCTTCTACACTTAATAATGGATTTTTTAATAATTCATCGCCCTGCTTATAATCTGTTTTTCCCTCCTCTTGCTGTCCAAAAGAAAACAAACTAAAAAATAAAAATATTACTACTATAAAATTTTTGTTGATATACATATATCTATAATTTATCTTAATTATTATTGGCAACATTTCTTTGGTCTATTATCTCATACTTTTTTAATTGTTGAGATAAAACAATTTTTCCTCCAGAGGAATTAAAATAGGTTTCACTTTTAAATAATGAAACATTTACCGGATTCCTGTTAAAACTGCTATTAGTTATTTCCAGCCTGGGATAATGCACATCTGCTTTGCGATAATCCTTAGAAAAATCAGATGGCGTATTATAATAAAAAACCTGTTTTTGTATAAAATAAGTTTTGGATACACTAACAACAATCTTTGAATACGGTATACCTGTAAATGATTTTGTAGTTAATGTAATTTCCCAATGTGTTTTAAGATCAATACATTTTTCAATTTTGCATATCTCAAGCAATGGCTTTATGTCAAAACCTCCCTTATAATCGGGAATCGGTTTATTGATTTCAATCATTTTTTCAGGATGACTGATTTTTAAATTGACTTTTTTAGTATTCAAAATCTCGGTGTTACCAATTTTGGTGTACATTTCATTTTGTGCGTTTTTATAAAACACGCCACTATAGCTTTCCTCTACTTTTTTTGAATCAAAATCCTTAAAGAGAACGTAATTCATTTTATATTGAAGAGGTTTTGCTGCTGCATAATGTTCTCCTACTTTTTTGAATATTTCTTTAGCATCTTGTGAATATCCCAAAGTGCAATAAAGCAGACCCAAAACACTTATTATTTTTTTTAAGAACATTTTTTAATTATTGTGGGTTGATAAAATTTCCAGAACGCGTTTCCTGAATAGTTTTGATTCCTTGACTTGTTTCTTTTTTGACACGAACCAATCCTCCTTCATTGTCATACTCATAGAAAGTACTGTAGTTATTCTCATCTAACTCAGACATTAATTTGAAAGTTTCTGAATCATAGACAAATGTCTTAAGACTTCCTTCCATGGGATGAATTCTTAAATCATCAAAATAAACCGGTATACCTGTGTTATTATTAATTAAGACTACTCCCGCAGTAATCGTATTTTCAGGTACAGTAAACTTTCCTGAAATCCTCTGCCAGCCATCAATAATAGCCCCTGATGGCTTTAGGGTAACGGTATTAATCACTTGAGATGGTGCTGCAGGATCGCTTGGATCGGGATCGACTGCCTCTGCATCATCATAAAACACAATATTTATTTCGGTATTTTCATAATTTTTAACCTGAATATTTGTTTCTTCCTTTACCCATGCACTTAATAAATATTCTCCATTAGCTTTTGGCTGAAATGAGAAACAATTGCTACAATAATCTTTTACAGATAATTTTCCACAGCCAACTCCAGCTTTTATAATATTATCTGAAAAATAATACGGTTCATCGTTTAGCATTGTAAAGTCATTGTGTGCAAAATAAGAGGCACTATCAAAACCATTAATTCTCTCTAATGGAAAAGCATTGTCTTGATAATCAAACAAATACTGCAATGACTTACCTAAATACAATGAGCTGGTTGAATCGTAACTCCCTTTTCGAAGTGATGGCACAAAATTAGGATCTTGGTTGCGTGGCGTACCTGGATCTGCAAGAACATTATCTACATAAAAACCATTATTGATACCTACAACATATAAGTGAGGCTTATCTTCACTTTTATCAGGCGAATTTTGATAATTATCAAATTTTTGCATAGTTGTTTTTAATGCCTCCGGATTTGTTGTCTGACATCCGTCTGTAATTAAAAACACTAATTTTGGTTTTAGATTAAAATTTGATGTGGTTACTAAGTCAAGACCACTTTTCCAGTAATCAGATCCTTCGCTTATCCCATTACCAGGTGTTCCATATCTTCTGCCATAATTTTCAATCCAATTGTAAACAACTCCATCCTTTAAAAGATCTCCCTTAGAAACAGCACGTTCAAGAATATGATCATTACGTAAATTGCCGTCAGTATCAGAAAGACCAATTAAAGAGATCCACATTTTATTACCAGTTTCATTAACTACTGCCTGCTCATATATAAAAGATTTTAATTGTGCTCTAATTCTCTTTGCCTCCGTTTCATCTATAGATCCAGATTCATCAACCACAATCGCAATATGGTTTTTACAATTTTCTCCTCCACCATCTTCTTCTTCACACAAACCAACAGTTATCTTTTCCTGAAATACGGTCTCACATTTGCCTTCTCCGGTTGCCACTAATTTTATAACAAAATCTCCGGGAAGAGTTGGTGTATAAGTATACAAGCCTGTTTTATTTATTACCTCATTGACCAAAACTCCTGCAGTATTTGTGGCTGTCCAGGTATATTTTAAATTAGTTGATGTGGTTTCGAAAGCAAAATTTATTGGTTTTCTAACACAAAGTCCAGAATCTTTAACTTCAATATTCTTTGTAGAATATGATATACAGCCACTTGCATCTTTAACTTCAAGAGTAATTCTATAAATACCTGGAAGGGTGTATTTTTGATAAGCAATTGCCGTAGTCGCAGAATCTTTTACCGTTACATTGTCCAGATCATAAAAAACCCATTCATAGGTTGCACCAGGAGAAGCGGGCTCAATAGAAAATTTAGTATTAACACCACTATTAACTATCTGATTTTCTTCCATAACGGCACTTAATGCTTTAGCAGAAACTTTAGCATTAATTAATATATTCGAACCATTATTTGCCGAGATTAAGCTGCTTTTTGATGTTTCACTATTTTTCAACTTTAACTGCTCTTGTAAAGCTTTCTCTTTTTCAAGAACTTCTAAAAATCTTTTAGTTTCTTTTTCCCTTAATTGATTAATATAAAATTCAATAATATCATCACCAACTCCGTTAGCTCTGTACTGCGCTGTTAGTGTCGGAACGTCTATACCTAGATAGTTATCTGGAATATCTTGCGAATACATTGAAGTAATGGAACATACTACCAGACATAAAGTAAGGAGCCAGTATTTTCTTATTGTAAAAGCTTGTAGCATAATTAATTCTCTTTATGAGTAGTTATTTTTTTTTACATTCACAGGTTTGTCCTGTTCTTTTTTATATCGCAACCAAAATAATATTATGGTAGTCCCTATATCAATCTCCTATTTTAATTTCACTATTAATTGGAGAACAAAATCTTGAAGGACAAAAATCTATATGTCTAACTTGTGTCTTACTATTACAATCTGCTGTTATACCCCCGTTGTTGTCAAGTGTTTTTCTACAAGTTGTCAAATATTGTTCTGAAGAAATATATAAAGTAGTATCAATTTTTAGGTAAGAAGGATCAATAAATCCTACTTCTGGATTATAAATCAGTCCATTTTCTTCAACAAACCAAACATCATTTTGACTATCAGCTGTAAAAGAGAATTTCACACTAGTTATCTTGTTTTGAGCATTTTTGGTTGAAACAAAATTATAGATCTTATTACCCCCTCCGCTACTTATATATGGTCTTAGAACAAGCAATTCTGCTGGAGCGCTTCCATTAATTTGAGCATCACTTTCACCATTTATTTTTCTGGTAAGTATATTTTTCATTAGATTCTCAAAAAGCGTTTTCATTTCTGCTGCGTGTGGATTGGTCAAAGTACATGAATTACAACCCACACCTGTATTGTTATTTTCCAATGTTAACTTATTAGAATTTGCCGAAAGTATATTACAGCCACCTACTCTAAAAGAGAAACTATTAAATGCTTTTCCTTCTGTGCCGGTAACTCTTCCCTTAAAAATTACATCTACATAGTCTCCTGGAAGTAAGGTTAGATTATTTAAAAATGTGGCTCTAAACCAATTAGAATTGTCACAAGAAGAAGTCCAATTTGGTAAATTACCTGATGATTTAGGAGGACAAAACATATCCCTATCCATACTCACATCGTTATTAGCATATGTAAAATTTGCAGAAAGTGCTGTAGCTGAATTTAAAAAAGCTTTAGGAAGATCACAATTATAATTTATATTAAGAGTACTATTTCTTGGATTAGACCCAAACTCAAAAAAATCACCAATCTGTGGTCTTAAGTTAATTAATTCAGAAAGAACTACAGGTGTGGAACCAGCATTAGAAAACTGCATTTTAAAATCCACGACCTCTCCATTTTTTACATTAATGCCAGTATCATTCCATTCATTTGCTAATCCACACTTTACAAACATTTTACTCTTCACATAAGTGAATGAAGATATTGTGATAATATTATCCTGAGGCTGGCCGTAAGGTCTTGATCCATAAACCCTTGTGACAATTGGTATTTGAGCATCTGCAATTACATTATTTTTAACTCTAACATTAAATTCAATAAATAAATATTTTTTTGAACAAGGAAAGTTAAATCCTGACATTGTAACTGTTCCAGGTTCTCCATATACAGGAGTTGATACATTAACCGTTCCTAATTCTGGTATGTAAAAACTAGGATTTCCTTCTAATCGTTTAAATTGATCAGATTCATAATTATTATAATTATCGTAAATGTATCTAAATCCTCCTTCGTAGACTAATCTATTATCTAACTTTACAGTAACTGAGTTATTAGTATCTCCTGTTCCATTATTATTGATTCTTTGTCTATATATCATTAACTCGCCCGGAACAGCTGATGCATTGAAATTGTTTTCATAATTTTGAGTTGCTTTTCTAACCTGGTTATAAATTGATAGGTTTGGATTACAAGAATCGACTGTCCTACTAGTATTACCTTCGAAAATTGTCTTTCCAGATGAACTGAAATTTAACTTAAATGTTAAGTTCCATGGTGCTGGCTGAATAGCTAATTCATCATATTTTAAATTTAACCAAAATGATGTCTGTGGTGCAGAAATCGTACATGAAGTTTTAAACTCTACTTTTCGTGTTAGAGAACCAGGAAAAGGTGTCGACTGTTTATTACCTGCTGCATCAATATAATTAACTTCATATAGAGTTCCACAAGCTGTTTGATATCGACTAGCACTTGAAACTTTTACTCCAATTGGAATATCAATAACAAATACTCTATTATCATAAGCCGGATGAAAAGGAGGCATATTGAAATAGATCAGAAATATTGGATCATTTTGCGGACAAGATGGGCAAGGAAGATTACCAGTACTTGAGATAGTAATAGCTTCTAATTGACCTTCTCCCCCTGTTTCACCAGTAGCACAATTTACATTTGAACAAGTTGCCGGATTTACTGAAGTTTGTAAATATGAACTGCTTTTTGCTGTTTCTGTATATTGTAATTGACAATCTTTCTTCTTTCCTGTCACATAAGCCGTAATCACTTTTTGTCCACTGACACAATCATTTTCTCCATCAAGACAAGGATAAGTTATAAAAAAATCATAAACAACATTAGATGTTGCAGGAGACAATACAATATCAGGAGTATCAAAAAGTATTTTTTGTATATTCCCCGCTGTTGATATACTTACATTATCTACTGGTATATAAGTATTATTTTTGTACACTCCTAAGACAGTTGCACATTTATCTAATTCTATATTTACTTTTGCATTATTAATATTAAACCCTTTATTTCCATCATTATAAACTTGAACTTGATAACGAAGTACTTGTCTAGGACATACTGGTTGGCTTACGCTTGTTAATAGACTAAGACTTACTCTAACTGGATTTGCAGTGCGTGCAGTAACTTCAATACTGCCTTTTTGCTCTGAAACAACAGTACATCCAATATTAGTAGTAGTTGCTACAATTTCCTGCGTAACATCATCACAAATACCCGGCTTAAATTGCATAGCAATATCCATTGTTAAACTTTCTCCTTGTTTACCATCATTTACAAATCCAGAAATTGTTAAAACAGTTTTACCATTATTTACTGCTTCAGTTATAACAATTCCAGGTGGAAGATTAAAATTGGAACCTGGAGTATAGGTTAAATCTCCTATTTCTAATGTTATAATTTTAGCTGTACATGCGGCTGCAACTTCACTAGTGGAGTTTATTCGAACTCTAAAAGGTCTTCCATTTTCCTTAATTGGCGATGGCTCCAAAGGAGAAAAACTAATAAAAGTCTGCCCAATAGAATAATTAGATAACAATAATATCCCGATAATAAGAAACCAATGCTTTTTAAAACAATTTGTCATATTTTCTAATATGTTAATTTTATATTTTTTGCTTACTTTATTTCACAATAGAGCAAGATAAGTTATAAGTAGTTTTACCACTACTACAATTTCAGCCAGTAATAATTCGTCTTTTAGACTAATTCAAAATTTTTATTTTACCTATAATCGGATCGCAGGTTTGAGTTACAATAACATCTCTGTAAAATGTAGTTTCAAAACCATTTTGATCTTTAATTATAAGAATTAAACGGTAGTTACCCGCAATAGGAAATCTTTGCAATGCAATAGGATCTGTGATAGTTTCCTTTAATGTAACATTATCCAATTCGTTGAAAACCCACTTATAGGTTAGGTTATTTACCAATGCTGATGATACATTAATTTTCTCAGAAACAGCCAATTGAGAAGATATCTTTCTTGCTGTAAAACTAGTTGTTAACGGTTCAAATGAAAAGCTGATAGTATCTAACGTAGTTGGTTTTTCTATTGAGGCAATAATTTTCCCTTGTAATGGTATATAGCTTAAAATTGTAATCTCTTTATTGGCCCTAACAGTAACTCCGTAAGGATCAAT